>NZ_JBHWIJ010000272.1:0-11951 GCF_042732255.1 Kitasatospora sp. NPDC059803
TTGTGGACCTTGCGGGACATCGCCACGGATTCGTTCCACACCCAGCGGCACTTCCCCCACTCCGCTTCGAGCAGTGCGAGGGCGGTGGCCGACACACGGAGCCGGTAGGTGTACCGGGCGTACCCGGCCTCACCGACCGTCACCGTCGTCGTCATCATGAGCCGCAACCTAACAGCCCCCACCGACAACAGCAGAAAGCACAGGTCAGAACAGATGCGCAGAGAACTCCGCCGCTTCACGGCTCCGGGCCGAGGACCCATTCCTCCCCGGCCTGGCCGGAGCCTCCTGGGAGAAATCAGGTGACACCATCGCGACCACCCGCGTGGTCGGCCGCCGTGCTGGTGGCGGCCGGGTTGCTGTGTGGCTGCGGTAGCAGCACGTCGGCCGGTGGCGGCCCCGCCGGTCCCGGGGCCGTGGTCTCCTCGCCGTCGCAGCAGGTGGACGCACTCTCGCTCGCCGCACTGCAGGACTTGGCGTCGGCGCTCGGAGAGCAGGGGCACGACGAGTTCAAGGACACCTTCGGCGCGCTGAAGCTGGACCCGGCGGCAGGCCGGGTCGTGCTGTTCGCGACGGACGAGCCGCGGGCGCGGGCGCTCGTCGCGGCCGCCGCCCAGGCGCATCCCGGCGTCGAGACGGGACGCGCCGAGATCCGGCACGCCTCCTACGCGCGGGCGACCGTCGATCCCGCCCTCAAGAGGATCGGCGACGCGGCACAAGCCAATTCGCTGCCGTTCCCGGTCTATACGGCGGCCCTGCGGCCGGACGCGTCGGGGATCACGGTCACCACGTCGCATGAAGGCGCAGCGTCGTCAGCACTCAAGAAGGCCGTGGCCGAACTCGCGGGCGCCGTCCCGGTCTCGTACGAGGAGGGCAAACCGGTCCGCAACCTGGACGCCACCGCTCAGCTGGCGCCTCCGCCGTGAGCGGGCCCTGACGCGTCACGTCATGACACGGGCGGGCTCGCTGCGATGGTCCGCAGCGAGCCCGCCCAGGTGTCACATCTACACCGCGACCGGTGCGCCCGTGGCCAGGGAGCGTTCGGCGCCGGCCAGGATTTCGACCACGCGCAGGCCGAACTCCGCGCCGCAGGGGTGCGGTTGGCCGGTGGCGGCCGAGGCCTGGAGGGCGTCCAGGGCGCGGTGCAGGGCGGCGGCCGGGCCCTCGCCGCGCTCGGGCAGGTGGGCGATGCCGTGCTCACCGCGCAGTTCCAGGCCGACGCCGCCGGCGCCGACCGGCGCGGTCAGACTCAGTGCCAGGGTGCTGGAGGCGCCGTCGGCGTGCCGCAGCACCAGGTGGACGGTGTCCAGCGGGCCGGCCACCGCCGTGACCTGCGTCGCGTCGCCGAGCACCGGCAGCAGCACCGACAGCGAGTGCGGGCCGACGTCCCACAGCGCGCCCTTCTCCTCGCGCCACGGCGAGGCCGCGTACGGGCTGGTGCTGCCGGGGGCGAACACCGAGCCGAGCCAGTCCGAGCGGCCGGTGAACCAGCCGCCCAGGCCCGCCTGTTGCTCGATCCACGGGATCTGCTCCCCGCCGAAGCGGACGGTGAAGAAGACCACGGAGGCGACCTCGTGGGCCCGGACGGCCTCGGCCACGGCCTGCGCGTCCGGCACGGTCAGCGCGACCGGCTTGTCCAGCAGCAGGTGGCAGCCGGCCTCGGCGGCCCGTACCGCGAGGCCCGCCTGCACGGTCGGCGGCAGCGCGATCGAGACGGCGTCCACCTCGGCGAGCAGCTGGTCGAGGTCCGCGTAGCCGGGGACGCCGTACGCCCCGCCGAGGGCCGTGGCCGCCTCCGGCCGGCGGGCCCAGACGCCGGTGAACTCCAGCCCGGGGTGCTCGGCGAGGACGGGTGCGTGCACCCGCTCCGCCCAGGGGCCGGCGCCCAGCAGTCCGATCCGCACGATGTCTCCGTTTCTCCGTGGTGCGTAAAAGTGGTGCGTGAAAGTGGTGCGGGAAAAAAAGGGTTCAGCTCTGCACGCGGGCCAGCGTGAAGCCGTCGTAGCCCTTGCTGCCGACCGTCTGCACCGAGGTCGCGGTGACCCTCGGCTCGGCGGCGATCAGGTCGTGCAGGGCCCGGGTGCCGACCACCGCCGGGTTGGTGCTGTCCGCGTCGGCGACGGCGCCGCCGCGCACCACGTTGTCGACGATGATCAGCGAGCCGGGCCTGGTCAGCTGGAGCGCCCGCCGGAAGTACTCGGGGTTGCTGGGCTTGTCCGCGTCGATGAAGACCAGGTCGAAGGGCTCAACGCCCTGCTCCACCAGTGCGGCCAGCGAGTCGGCGGCCCGGCCGAGCCGCACCTCGGCGACCTTCTCCAGCCCTGCGCGCGCGATGTTCCCCTGGGCGACCTCGGCGTGCTTCGGGTCGATCTCCAGGGTGATCAGGGTGCCGTCCGCGGGCAGCGCCCGGGCCAGCCAGATCGCGCTGTACCCGCCGAGCGTGCCGACCTCCAGGATCCGCCGCGCGCCCTGGGTCAGCGCCAGCAGGTGCAGCAGCTTGCCCTGGTTGGGGGCGACGGCGATCTCCGGCAGCCCGGCCGCGTCGGCGGCGGCGACCGCGGCCTCCAGCGCCGGGTCGTGCCCCACCAGTTGCTCGGAGAAGTACGCGTCCACGGCATCCCACGTCGACTGGGTCATCGGGCCCTCCAGTTGTGCATGATCGGCAGGTACCCGCCGATGCTACTCCGAAGGCCCGACAGCCCCTCCGTGCTCAGTGCAGACGCCTCGTCACTGCGCTTACTGCGCTTACTGCGCTTATTCCGCGACGGGCGCCTTGGGGGCGGTCGCGGCGGCGGCCGCCTCCTCCGCCTCGATCTTGGCGTGGGTCTTGGCGGCCCGGCGCTTCATGAACCAGGCCGAGGCGCCGCCGACCAGCACCGCCGCGGCCAGGCCGGCCCAGGAGAAGCGGGACAGCCAGGGCTCGATGCTCTTGCCGACCTTGTAGACCAGCAGGGTCGTGCCGCCGGCCCAGACGATGCCGCCGAGCACGTTGGCGATCAGGAACTTCCAGTACGGCATCTTCAGCGCGCCGGCGAGCGGCCCGGCGAAGATGCGCAGCAGGGCGATGAAGCGGCCGAAGAAGACCGCCCACATTCCCCACTTCTGGAAGGAGCGCTCGGCGGTGGCCAGGTGGGACGGTCCGAAGTGCTTGGGGAACTTCCGTCCGAGCTTCTCGAACAGCGGCTTGCCGCCCTTGCGGCCGATCGAGTAGCCGATCGAGTCGCCGATGATCGCCCCGAGGATGGCGACCACCGCGATCCATTCCGGGCTCACCACACCCTTGACCGCCATCAGGGTGGCCGTGACCAGGGCGATCTCGCCGGGCAGCGGGATGCCCAGCGACTCCAGGCCGATGATCAGGCCGACCAGGGCGTACACCGCGGTCGGTGGGACGCTCTCGATCCAGGCGTCGATGTGCAAGGCCAGTACCTCCGTGGCAGGTCGGAACCGGCGCGGCCCTCAGCGGTGCCGCACGCCGATTCCGGCAGTTGTCCGATGGCGGCAACGCAGCCGCTTCCCCATAAGGGCAGCCTAACGTGCCGGGCGGCCTGTCCCCCCGGCCGATCACCCGTGGTTACGACGTGCGGTGGTTCCTCATGGTTCCCGCTTGACCAGCCGTTCTTCAAGATCCGGCAAAGCGAAGTGCGACCACGGACGGCCGCGCGTTCACCCGGCGCACGAGCGGCAGCAGGGCGCGGAGCAGGCCCCGCCCGCCCTCCGGGTAGACCTCGCGCACGTCGGTCACCGCCGGGTGCGCGCCGGCCAGCTTGCCGTGCTCGTCCGCGTCCATGCCGAACGGCATCGGCGGCGCCTGGTAGTGCCGGTTCCGCAGCTTGCCCTGGACGGAGCGGGCGCTGAACCAGCGCGGCACCGCGTCCAGCACCATCGACCCACCGGGGAACCGTTCGGCGCAGGCCGCGATCAGTGCCCGTACCTCCTCCGGCCGCAGGTACATCAGCAGGCCCTCGGCGCAGATCATCACTCCGCGTGCCGGATCCACCTCGTCCATCCAACCCGGGTCGGTGACCGGGCAGGCGAGGATCCGGCGCCGGTCGTCCGGCGGCAGCAGCCGCTCCCGCAGCGCGGCCGTCTCCGGCAGGTCCACCGCCAGCCAGTCCGCCCGGCCGTTGTCGACCCGCCACGATTGGGTCTCCAGGCCGTCCCCGAGACCGACCACGGTGCCACGCGGGCAGCGGGTCAGGAAGTCAGCCACCTCACGGTCGAAGCAGGCCGCCCGCAGCGCCTGCAACTGGCTGACCAGCGCGCCCTCCCCGAAGCGCTCCGCGAACGGGAAGTCGATCCGGTCGACCAGCTCGACCGCCTTCGGGTCCTCCAGCACCGTGTCCGGCCGACGCGCCTCCACCGCGCGGTGCCACAGCGTCCACAACGCCGTCTCCGGCACCTCCGCCAACTCCGGCCGCTCCCCGCCGCTCATCGCTCACTCCTTCGGACGTGCTCCGCGCTGGACCTGCTCCGCGCCGGACGTGTTGCGCGCTCGGCGTGCTCCACGATCGACGTGCTCGACGCTCGACATGCTCCACGCTCCGGCCTGAACCCGCCGATTCTGACACCCCGGACGCGGGGACGCTCGGGCCGCCGCGCCGCTCAGCCGATGCTGAACGCTCCGTCCGGCGGGGGCGGGGAGTCGGTGGCGTCGGCGTCCGTGACCGGGGCGGTGCGGCCGACCAGGGCGGCCAGGTCGGCGCCGTCGGTGAGGCGGGCCGGGAAGATGTCGCCGGCCAGCAGCCGGGTGAGCTCGACGGCCGGGAGCGGGGCCGTCGAACCGGCGAGCAGGATGTTGCCGTACCGGCGGCCGCGCAGCACCGGGGCCTCGGCGACCAGGAAGGTGTACGGGAACACCGCGCCGACCGTCGCGGCCTGGGCCCGGGCGAAGGCCAGCGGCGGGCCGTCGGCCAGGTTGGCGGCGTAGCAGCCGCCGGGGCGCAGGGCGGCGGCGGCCAGCCGCAGGAACTCCACCGAGGTGAGGTGGGCGGGGGTGCGCGAGCCGTGGAAGACGTCCGCGATCACCAGGTCCCGGGTGCCGGGCGGGGTCTCGGCGAGGGCGGCGCGGGCGTCGCCGACGGTCGCGGTGATGTCCGCGCCGGGCCCCTGCCAGGGCAGGTGCTCGGCGACCAGGTCGAGCAGCGGCCCGTCCACCTCGACCACCCGCTGGCGCGAGCCGGGGCGGGTGGCGGCGAGGTAGCGGGGCAGGGTGAGCGCGCCGCCGCCCAGGTGCAGCACGTCCAGCGGCCGCCCGGCGGGGGCGAGGGCGTCGGCGAGGTGGCCGAGCCGCCGGGTGTACTCGAACTCCAGGTGGGTCGGGTCGGCGAGGTCGACGTAGGACTGCGGGGTGCCGTCCAGGGTGAGCAGCCAGCCGCCGTCCCGGTCGAGGTCCGGCATGAGCTTGGCGAAGCCGAGGTCGGTGTGGCGCCCGACCGGCACCGGCTCATCCGCCGCCGCCTCGTGCGTCACCGACTCGTCCGTCACGCGCTCTCCCCCACGGCCTGAGCGTCCACGGCCTGGGCGTCCACCGGCCGGACGTCCGCCGGCCGGACGTCGAGGTAGGCGGCGAGCCAGCGGTCCAGTTCGGCGAAGGCCCGGGTGCGGGCGGCCTCGCCCGAGAGCACCAGGTCGTGCATGCCGCCCTCGATCCGGACGATGGTGACGTGCCGGCCCAGTCGCGGGCCCTGGCCCGCGATGTCGTCGGCGCGCAGCACGGCGTCCGCGTGGTGCAGGGCGTTGTGCCACTTGGTGGTCGTGATCGACCTGGTCGACGCCATCAGCAGCACCGGCACGTCGATCCCGAGCCCGTGCCGCAGCTGCCGGTGGCCCTGGTGGATGGCGGACAGCCAACCCGCGTACAGCGGGAAGCCCTCGGGGCGCTTGAGGGTGAGGTCGAAGTCCCACTCGCCCTCGTGGTCCTTGTGCAGGCTGTGCGTGTAGTGCGGGTTGAGCGTCGACGGCAGCACGCGGGTGGGCGCCAGCCGTCCGATCGCGGTGACGGCCGGGCCGCCGACGGTCCGCACGGCGGGCGCGGCCGGCATCGACAGGAAGGGGCTGTTCAGGAACAGCCCCTCCACCAGGCCGCGCCCCGAGCGCCGCCCAGCCCACAGTGCGCCGATCAGCCCGCCGGTGGAGTGCCCGTTCAGCAGCAGCCGCCGGTGCCCGTCCACCTCGCGGATGATCCGCACCGCCTCGTCGATCTCCTCGTCGTACTCGGCGAGGTCGCGCACGAAGTTCGGCGACTGGTGCGGGCGCAGGGAGCGGCCGTACTTGCGCAGGTCCAGGGCGTAGAAGGAGAAGCCGAGCGCGGCGAAGTGGTCGGCGAGGTTGGTCTGGAAGAAGTAGTCGTTGTACCCGTGGATGTACAGCACGGCCCGCTCCGCCCCCGGCACCAGCCGGCGCACCAGCGTCGCGCAGACCTCCCCCTCGGCGTCCGGCCGCAGCGTCAGCTCGGCCGTCTCGTAGGGGGCACCCAGGATGTCTTCCCGAAACTCCATCTGCGCCGCACCCGTCCTCATGCTCGACCTGCCGTCCGTCGCAGGTGTTCTTGATCCAGGACCCCGACAATACCGGCCGGTAGCCCGGGGCTGCCTGTCGGGCGCCGCTCTGCCGGGCATCGGTGTGACCCGGTCGCCCGCGCCTCCTGATCGCTCCCCGTGCGCCTGCTGTGCGCCGGTGGTCGTGTGGAACGCTACCCGGACAGATCCAACTCCGGTTGTCACGCAGGCGAGTTGAGGAGAACACATGCCGCAGGCCGGCCACACCGATCCGTCGCTGTACCGTTCGGCCGCCGAGGCGATCGCCGCGCCACCGGAGACGCTGGCGTACGTCGCCGGGTTCGACCGGGCCGGGGAGCGGCCGGACGCGCTGCTCACCGTGGACACCGATCCGGCGTCGGCGAGCTACGGGAAGGTCCTGAACTTCGCCGAACTGCCGACGCTGGGCGACGAGTTGCACCACTTCGGGTGGAACGCCTGCTCCAGCGCGCTGGCGCACGCCTGCCACGAGAACCCCGAGCGGCGCTACCTCCTCCTCCCAGGCCTGCGCTCCTCGCGGCTGCACGTGATGGACACCCGGCCCGACCCCGTCCGGCCGCGCCTCGTCAAGACCGTCGAGGCGGCGGAACTCGCCGCCAAGGCCGGCTACTCGCGCCCGCACACCCTGCACTGCGGGCCGGACGGGGTGTTCCTGTCCTGCCTGGGCAGCGGGGACGGGAACGACGGGCCCGGCGGGGTGGCGCTGCTGGACCACACCACCTTCGAGGTGCTGCGCGCCTGGGAGACGGAGCGCGGGCCGCAGCACTTC
The DNA here is from genome assembly GCF_042732255.1 of Kitasatospora sp. NPDC059803. NCBI lineage: Bacteria > Bacillati > Actinomycetota > Actinomycetes > Kitasatosporales > Streptomycetaceae > Kitasatospora > Kitasatospora sp. NPDC059803. The sequence goes on from NZ_JBHWIJ010000272.1 coordinate 7,306, forward strand.
GCGTACGACGTCTGGTGGCACCTGGGGACGAACGTGGGGGTGACCAGCGAGTGGGGCACGCCCTGGATGGTGGAGGGCGGGGTCGTCCCGGAGCTGCTGCTGGGCCGCAAGTACGGGCACGCGCTGCACTTCTGGGAGCTGGACTCGGGACGGCACCTGCAACGGATCGACCTCGGCGACCAGTACCAGATGGTGCTGGAGCTGCGCCCGGCGCACGATCCGCAGGCCGAGTGGGGCTTCGCCGGGGTGGTGACCAACGTCGAGGACCTGTCCGCCTCGGTCTGGCTCTGGTACCGGGAGGGCCCGGCGTTCACCGCGCGCAAGGTGATCGAGATCCCCGCCGAGCCCGCCAAGACGGAGGACCTGCCGCCCGCGCTGCAACCGTTCGGCGCGGTGCCGCCGCTGATCACGGACATCAACCTGTCGGTGGACGATCGCTGGCTGTACGTGTCCGCGTGGGGCACCGGCGAGCTGTTCCAGTACGACGTGTCGGACCCGTTCCACCCCCGGCTCGCCGACTCGGTGCGGCTGGGCGGGGTCGTCGCCCGCACCCCGCACCCGGCCGCGCCGGGGCGCCCACTGAGCGGCGCCCCGCAGATGGTCGAGATCAGCCGGGACGGGCGCCGGCTCTACCTCACCAACTCCCTCTACGGCGCCTGGGACGACCAGTTCTACCCGGACGGCATCGAGCCGTGGATCATCAAGCTGGACGCCGACACCGAGGCGGGCGGGCTGAGCGTCGACGAGCGCTTCTTCCCGCACGGCGCCGACTTCCGGGGCCTGCGGGTGCACCAGACCCACCTCGCGGGCGGCGACGCCTCCTCGGACTCCTACTGCTACCGGTAGGACGTCCGGCGGCAGGACGTCCGGCGGCAGGACGTACGACTGCCGGCAGGACGTACGGCTAGCGGGCGAGCGCCTGGTCGTAGCGGACCTGGGCCAGGGGCAGCCCGGCGGCGAGCAGTTCGGAGCGGACGGAGGCGACCATGCCGGCCGGGCCGCTGACGCAGGCGAGGTGCTCGCGCCAGTCCCCGGCGCCCGCGACGGCGTCGGCGAGCCGGCCGGCGGTGACCGGCGTGAGCGCCAACCAGGGTTTGTGCAGGCCGAGTTCGGCGAGGGCGGACCAGTCGTAGAGGTCGCCGCGGTCCCGGGCGCCGACGAACAGGTGGACGCGGCGGCCGCGCGGGCGCTGGGCGGCCTGCTGCTCGACGATGGCCTTCATCGGGGCCAGGCCGGTGCCGCCGGCGACCAGCAGCAGGTCGCGGGTGTCGTCCTCGGGCAGCAGGCCGCCGCGCGGCGGGCCGAGGCGCAGCCGGTCGCCGACGGCGGTGCTTTCGACGAGGGCCGCGCTGACCCCGTCCGGCCCGGTGCGCCGGACGTGGAACTCCAACTCGTTGTCGGTGCGCGGCGCGCAGCCCATCGAGTACTGCCGCCAGGTGTGCGGAAGCGTCGGGTGTTCGACCGTGCCGTACTGTCCGGCCCGGTACGGGTAGGGCTCGCCGGTGCGCACGCGCAGGACGGCGAGGTCGGGGCGGCGGCGCTCGTGGCCGGTCACCACGGCGCGCCAGTACGGGGGTTCGGTGAGCGCGGAGTCGGCGCCGGCGGTCATCGCCGCGACGGCGAAGCGCAGCATCCGGACCCAGGCCGCTTCCATCTCCTCGGTCCACCGGTCGCCCGCCCGGTGCCGGATCGCCGCGCACAGGGCCTCCTCGAAGGCCTCGTAGTGGACCGGCCGGACGCCCAGTTTGCGGTGGTCGCGCCCGAGTTGGCGCAGAGTCGCGGCCAGTTCGGCCGGGTGGTGGAGGTGGTCCACCAGGTGGCGGAGGATCCGTTCCAGGTGGGCCTGCTGGAACTCCATCGAGGCGGGGAAGAGCGGGCGCAGGTAGGGGCGGCGGCGGAACATCACCGCGTAGAGGTGGTCGATCAGTTCGGAGAGCGGGTCGAGCAGGCCGAGGTCGCGCCGGATCAGCCGTTGGTCGGCGGCGCCGTCGTAGCCGTCGTAGTCATCGGCGCCCCCGGAGCCGCCGTACTGGTCGGCGACGGCCGGGTCGGGCCCGAAGGGCGAGGCGGGGATGAGGAGTTGGCGCCGGAGCCGCATCGCGTGGTGGCGGGCGATCAGCCGGTCGTACTCGGCGGTGGTGCCGCTGGTGGTGTTTCCGCTGGTGGTGGTATCCATGACCCGCCCAGTCAATCGCCGCCCGGTTACCGGCGAGAAGGGCCGATGGCCCCGATCGGACCCGGGACCATCGACCCCTTGACGGGAGGGTCTGGCCGGAAGGCCTACCAGGGGCGCTACCGGACGGGATCGACCGGGGTCGCCTCGGCAGGCTCGACGGGCTCGGGGTGGAACTCGGTGGCCGCCCAACTGGCCAGCAGGCGCAGGGATTCGGCGGAGCTGGAGCCGGGCTCGGCATGGTAGGTGACGAGCACCTGGTCGACGTCCCCGGCCGGGCGCAGCGTCTCGTACTGGAGGTTGAGCCGGCCGACCACCGGGTGGTGCAGCCGCTTGGTGCCGTGGCCCTTGTCCTGGATGCTGTGGGCGGCCCAGAGTCGGCGGAAGTCGGCGCTCTTGAGGGAGAGTTCGCCGATCAGCGAGGCGAGTCTGGGGTCGTCCGGATCCCGCCCGGCGTCCAGCCGCAGCATGCCGACGACGTCGGTGGCCTTACCGTCCCAGTCCTCGTAGAGCTCGCGGGCCGACGGGTCGAGGAAGAGCTGCCAGGCCATGTTGCGCTGCTCGGGCGCCATCGCGGCGAAGTCGCCGAGCAGGGCGGTGCCGAGCCGGTTCCAGCCGATGATGTCCAGGCGCCGGCCGAGGACGTACGCGGGCACGCACTCCATCGCGTCCAGGAGCTGCTGGAGCGCGGGCCGGACCCGCTGCGGGCGGGCGGCGGCCCGGCCGGGGCGGCGGCGGGCGGGCCTGGTGAGCCGGCCGAGGTGCTCGCGCTCGGCGGGGCTGAGCCGCAGCACGCGGGCGATGGCGTCCAGGACGGCGGCGGAGACGCTCTCGCCGTGGCCCTGTTCGAGCCGGGTGTAGTAGGCGGTGCTGACTCCGGCGAGCAGGGCCAGCTCCTCGCGGCGCAGGCCGGGCACCCGCCGCCGGGTGGTGCTGTCCGGCAGGCCCACGTCCTCGGGCCGCAGCCGGGCGCGGCGGGATCGGAGGAACTCGCTGAGTTCGGTGCGCTGGTCCATGTCTGCAGTATGCGGGGAGCCGGGCGGCGGGGGCGGGGGGCAGGGTGATACTGCCGTGCGTACGTTCCGCGGTCGTACGTCCGGGGTCCCTACGCGTGGCCTGCGTACGAAGAGCTCTGGTCTGGCTGGTCGCACCGCACCGGCGCAGGCTGGAAGCATGACGAACTCGACGAACGCAACGACGACGAGCACCACCGAGGGCACCACCCGCACGGTCGCCGCCTACGCCGCGGCGCGGCCCGACTCCCCCCTGGAGAAGACCACCGTCACCCGCCGGGCGGTGGGCGAGCACGACATCGTGATCGACATCAAGTTCTGCGGCATCTGCCACTCCGACATCCACCAGGTCGGCGAGGACTGGGGCACCGGCATCTTCCCGATGGTCCCGGGCCACGAGATCGCCGGCGTGGTCACCGAGGTCGGCGCGGGTGTCACCCGCTGGCAGGCCGGCGACCGGGTCGGAGTCGGCTGCATCGTCGACTCCTGCCGGGAGTGCGACAACTGCCGGGCCGGCCTCCAGCAGTACTGCACCGGCCAGGGCGGCACCGTCTTCACCTACAACAGCGTCGGCCACGACGGCCTGCCGACCCACGGCGGCTACTCCTCGAAGCTGGTCGTCGACGAGGCGTACGCGCTGCGCATCCCCGACAACCTGCCGCTGGACGCCGCCGCGCCGCTGCTGTGCGCCGGCATCACGCTGTACTCGCCGCTCGCGCACTGGGGTGCCGGGCCGGGCAAGAAGGTCGCGATCGTGGGCCTCGGCGGGCTCGGCCACATGGGCGTGAAGCTCGCCCACGCCATGGGCGCGGAGGTCACCGTGCTCAGCCAGTCGCTGCGCAAGCGCGAGGACGGGCTGAAGCTCGGCGCCGACCACTACCGGGCCACCTCCGACCCGGCCACCTTCACCGAGCTCGCGGGCACCTTCGACCTGATCGTCAACACGGTCTCCGCCGACCTCGACCTGAGCGCCTACCTCGGCCTGCTGCGCACCGACGGCACCATGGTGCAGGTCGGCGCGCCGGAGAAGCCGGTCACGGTGAACGCGCACGCGCTGCTCTCCGGCCGCCGTTCGCTGGCCGGCTCGATGATCGGCGGGCTGCCGGCCACCCAGGAGATGCTGGACTTCTGCGGCGAGCACGGCATCACCGCGGAGATCGAGCTGATCCGCGCCGAGCAGATCAACGAGGCCTACCAGCGGGTGCTGGCCGGCGACGTCCGGTTCCGCTTCGTGATCGACGCCGCGACGATCTGACCGTCCCGGCCTGACCTCGCACTCCCCCGTGCCCCGACGCCCCGCCCCCTGGTGCTCTCCCATCAACAGGGGGCGGGGGCCGTCCGGGCGCCGCGGGGCCTACCCCAGCCGGCTAGACCCCGGCCGGGGCGGCCCCCGCCCCCGCCCGGCCCGCCCCCCCGCGCCCGCCCCCGCGCGCGCCCCCCGCACGGTGACCGACGAGCAG
>NZ_JBHWIJ010000273.1:0-11830 GCF_042732255.1 Kitasatospora sp. NPDC059803
GCCGCTGGCCACCGGCGGCTCGCCCCCCGCCGGGGGGGCGGGGGGTGCCGTTGCAGAGCCTCCTCCCGCTGACAGAAGGGCATGACAGACGATGGCACCGACGACCAGGACGGCCGGCGACGGCAACGGTCTGGTGGAGATGTCCTGGGACCCGATCACCCGGATCGTGGGCAGCCTGGGCATCCACACGAAGATCGACTTCAAGCAGAAGAAGGTCGCGGAGTGCTACAGCACCTCCTCGGTCTTCCGCGGCTACAGCGTCTTCATGCGCGGCAAGGACCCGCGCGACGCGCACTTCATCACCAGCCGGATCTGCGGCATCTGCGGCGACAACCACGCCACCTGTTCGGTCTACGCGCAGAACATGGCTTACGGGGTCAAGCCCCCGCACCTCGGCGAGTGGATCATCAACCTCGGCGAGGCCGCCGAGTACATGTTCGACCACAACATCTTCCAGGAGAACCTGGTCGGGGTCGACTACTGCGAGAAGATGGTCCGCGAGACCAACCCCGGCGTCCTGGAACTGGCCGAACGCACCGAGGCACCCCACGCCGGCGACCACGGGTACCGCACCATCGCCGACATCATGCGCTCACTGAACCCCATCGAGGGCGAGTTCTACCGCGAGGCGCTCCAGGTCAGCCGCTACACCCGGGAGATGTTCTGCCTGATGGAGGGCCGCCACGTGCACCCCTCCACCCTCTACCCCGGCGGCGTCGGCACGGTGGCCACCGTCCAGCTGTTCACCGACTACCTGACCCGGCTGATGCGCTACGTGGAGTTCATGAAGAAGGTCGTGCCGCTGCACGACGACCTCTTCGACTTCTTCTACGAGGCCCTGCCCGGCTACGAGGAGGTCGGCCGGCGCCGCGTCATGCTCGGCTGCTGGGGCAGCCTCAACGACCCGGACCACTGCGACTTCACCTACCGCAACATGACGGACTGGGGCCGGCGGATGTTCGTCACCCCGGGCATCGTGGTGGACGGCAAACTCGTCACCAACGACCTCACCGAGATCAACCTCGGCATCCGCATCCTGCTCGGCAGCTCCTACTACGAGGACTGGCAGGGCAAGGAGCTCTTCGTCACCCACGACCCGCTGGGTAACCCCGTCGACCCCCGCCACCCCTGGAACCAGCACACCATCCCCGCCCCGCAGAAACGCGACTTCGACGACAAGTACAGCTGGGTGATGTCCCCCCGCTGGTTCGACGGCAAGGACTACCTCGCCCTCGACACCGGCGGCGGTCCGATCGCCCGCCTGTGGTCCACCGCGCTGTCGGGACTGGTCGACATCGGCTACATCAAGGCCACCGGACACAGCGTGCAGATCAACCTGCCGCGCTCCATGACCAAGCCGGAGACCACCTTCGAGTGGAAGATCCCGCAGTGGAGCAACGCCATCGAACGCAACCGCGCCCGCACCTACTTCCAGGCCTACGCGGCCGCCGCGGCCCTGCACTTCGCCGAGAAGGCGCTCGACGAGGTCCGCGCCGGGCGCAGCCAGACCTGGGAGCGCTTCGAGGTGCCGGACGAGTCGATCGGCTGCGGATTCACCGAGGCCGTACGCGGCGTGCTGTCCCACCACATGGTGATCCGGGACGGCAAGATCGCCAACTACCACCCCTACCCGCCGACCCCGTGGAACGCCAGCGTCCGCGACAGCTTCGGCACCCCCGGCCCCTACGAGGACGCCGTCCAGAACACCCCGATCTTCGAGGAGAACCCCCCGGAGACCTTCAAGGGCATCGACATCATGCGCGCCGTGCGCAGCTTCGACCCCTGCCTGCCCTGCGGCGTCCACATGTACCTGGGCGACGGCAGGACGGTGCAGACCATGCACGTGCCCACCGGGCTGAGCGGACTCACCGCATGACCCCGGAACAGGCGGGGGCCCGCATCCAGGAGGCCCTGGACCGGCTGGCCGGCGCCGACGCCCAGGAGGCCGGTGAGCACCTCGTCCGCGAACTGATGGCCCTCTACGGCGACGCCCTGGCCCGCCTCGTCCAGGCCCTGCCGCCCGCCGTGCTGGCCCGGCTGCTGGACGAACCGTCGCTGGCCGGGCTGCTCGTCCTGCACGACCTGCACCCCGAGGACGTCACCGCCCGCATCACCCGAGCACTCGCCACCCTGCCCGAACCGGTCGACCTGGCCGCCTTCGACCCGGCCACCGGCACCGCCCGGCTGCGCCGCACCCGCAGCGGCTGCGGGTGCGGCGAACAGGACATCGAGAACGCCCTGGCCTGCCACGCGCCCGAGGTCACCGCGGTCGAACTCGAACGCCCCGCAGAACTGCTGCAGATCGGCGCTCGGCCCCCGGCAGGCCCGCGATGACCTTCCGCCAGCTCGACCGGCCTGGCACCGCGCTGCTGCGCCGGCTGCGGGAGCCCGCACCCCCGCAGCCGCAACGCTGCGAGTTCTGCGGCCGGCACCTGCCCGCCGAGCACCGCCACCTGGCGGACACCGACCAGCAGGCGCTCACCTGCGCCTGCACCGCCTGCGCCCTGCTGTTCCAGCAGCCCGGCGCGGCCGACGGCCGCTACCACGCCGTCCCCGACCGCTACCTGACCGACCCGGCCCACCCCCTCGGCGAGGACGCCTGGGCCGTCCTCGGCATCCCCGTCGCCACCGCGTTCCTGCTGCGCACCACACGTCTGCAGCGGTCCGTCCTGCTCTACCCAGGCCCGGGCGGCGCGACCGAGGCCGAACCCGACGAGGCCGCCTGGCAGGCCGCGTTCGGCGGCAGCCGCCTGTACGCCGCAATGCGGCCGGACGTGGAGGCGCTGCTGCTGCGGCGCGACACCGACGGCATCCAGTGCTACCTGGTGCCGGTCGACGTCTGCTACGAACTCGTCGGCCGACTGCGGCGCTGCTGGAAGGGCTTCGACGGCGGGGCCGAGGCCCGCGCCGAACAGACCGCCTTCTTCGAGCGCCTGGCGGCCCGGTCCCGCGTCCTCCCCGAAGGCGGCGCCCGGTGACCTCGATCTCCTTCGCCTGCACCGGAGTGCGGGCCGATCCCTACGCCGCCGGGCCCGCCCTGGTCTTCCGGCTGCGCATCACCGCCCCCGCCGAGGTGCGGGTGCACGCGCTGGCGCTGCGCTGCCAGCTGCGGATCGAACCGGCCCGGCGCCGCTACGGCGACGCCGAGGGCGGGCGGCTGACCGACCTGTTCGGCGAGCGCTCACGCTGGGCCGGCACCCTCCACCCGGTCCAGTTCGCCCAGGTCCCGCTGCTGGTCGGCGCGTTCACCGGCGAGACCGAGACCGACCTGGTGGTGCCCTGCACCTACGACATGGACGTCTCCGCCGCCCGCTACCTCGCCGCACTGGACGACGGGGACGTGCCGCTGCTGCTGCTCTTCTCGGGCACCGCCTTCGCCGGCCCCGGCGGCTTCCAGGTCACCCCGGTGGCCTGGGACCAGGAAGCCGCCGTGCGGATGCCGGTCAAGGTCTGGCGGGAGGCGATCGACGCGCACTTCCCGGGCTGCGGCTGGCTCCGGCTGCCCGCCGACCTGATGGCCGAACTGCTCGCCTACCGCTCCCGGCGCGCCCTGCCGTCCTGGGAGGCCACCGTGCGCGAACTGCTCGGCACGGCCCGGACCGCGAAGCCGTCCCAGGCCGTGAAGCCGATCCAGGCCGCAGAGACGACCCAGGCCGCGAAGCCACCCCAGGCCGTCACGGCGGCCCAGACCGCGAAGGGGGAGCGGTGACCGCGCCCGCCCACGAGAGCGAGAACAGGTTCGCCCACGCCCGGCAGATCGCCGACGCCGTCCTGTTCGAGGGCTACGTGCTCTACCCCTACCGGGCGTCAGCGGCCAAGAACCGGCTGCGCTGGCAGTTCGGCGTCCTGACCCCGCCGCGCTACGGCGCCGACAGCGGCGAGCACTCCCACCAGCGCACCGAATGCGTGATGGAAGCGCGCCAGGGCGACCAGCTGGCCGTCGAACTGCGCTTCCTGCGCCTCCAACGGCGGACGGTCCAAGAAGCAGGCAGACAGGGCGGATTCCGGACCGTCGAGGAGCTGGAGCTCGCCGACCGGGTGCTCGTCCCCTGGGACGAAGGGGTCGAGGAAAGGATCGAACTCCTCATCCCAGTCGAGGAATTGGCGGCCGGTGAAGCCGTCCGCAGCTTCGAAATCGACGCGTCCGAGGACGAGGAGCGGCTCGTCGAGGACGGCACGTTGGCCGGGCGGCTCCTGCGCCGCCGGGAACGGGTCCAGGGCCGCCTGCGGATCACCACCCAGGACGTACCCGGCCCCTACCGGGCGCAGCGGCTGACCGTCCTGGTGGAGAACACCTCCGACTGGGACCCGTTTCCCGGCACCCGCCGCGAGACCGCACTGGCACACGCCCTCGTCTCGGCCCACCTGCTGCTCGGCCTCGACCGCGGCTCCTTCCTCTCGGCGACCGACCCGCCCGAGTGGGCGGGCGAAGCGGTGCGCGCCTGCCGCAACGAGCACACCTGGCCCGTGCTGGCAGGCCCGCCCGGCAGCGGCAAGGTGCTGCTCTCCTCGCCGATCATCCTGGAGGACCACCCGCACATCGCCCCCGAGAGCCCCGGCGCGCTCTACGACGCCACCGAGATCGACGAGATCCTCGCGCTGCGCACCGCGGCCCTGACCGAGCGGGAGAAGCGCGAGGCCCGGGGCACCGACGACCGGGCCGGCGCGGTGATCGACCTCGCCGACTCGATGCCCCCCGAGATCCTGGAACGGCTGCACGGCGCCGTCCGGGGGCTGCGCGAACTCACCCACCCCGAAGCCGGGGCGGACCGGCCCTGGTGGGACCCGGGCAACGACCCGCAGACCGACCCCGGACGGGACCAGGTGATGATCGACGGCCGCCCGGTCGCCGCCGGCAGCCGAGTGCGGCTCCGGCCCGGTCGCCGCCGCACCGACGCCCAGGACCTGTTCCTGCACGGGCGCACCGCGCTGGTGGAGGCGGTGCTGCACGACGTCGACGGTTCGGTGCACCTGGCCGTCACCGTGGACGACGACCCGGGCGCCGACCTGTGGCGGGCGCAGGGCCGCTTCCGGTACTTCCAGCCGGACGAGGTCGCGTTGGTGGAAGAGCGGTGAGCGCCGACCGGACCGGGCAGGTCCTGGTCGCCGGGGTCGGCAACATCTTCCTCGGCGACGACGGCTTCGGGGTCGAGACCGTCCGGCGCCTCGCCGCCCGGGAGCTGCCCGCCGGCGTCGAGCTCCTCGACGTGGGCGTGCGCGGCGTCCACCTGGCCTACCAACTCCTCGACGGCTACCGGACGCTGGTGCTCGTCGACGCCACCGCGCGCGGCGGCGAGCCGGGGACGGTGTACCTGATCGAAGCGGACGCCGGACCGGTGGAGTCGATGGTCCTGGACGGCCACCGGATGGGCCCGGACGCCGTGCTGGCCCTGCTCGCCACCCTGGCCGCCGGAACGGGCGGCACCGCGCCCGGGCGGGTCCTGGTGGTCGGCTGCGAACCCGCCTCACTGGAGGAGGGAATCGGACTGAGTACCCCGGTGGCCGCCGCCGTCGACGAGGCGGTCGCCGTGATCCTGCGCGTCCTCACCACGGACGCACCCACCCACAGAGAGGCGGCACCATGCTGAAGAACCTCGCCGTCGCGGCCGCCGCGGCCGTCCTGGCCGCAGCCGCGGCGCTGATCTGGCAGAGCCTTCCCGACCTGAGGCGCTACCTGCGGATCCGGCGGATGTAGGAGCGGACGCGGTAGCGGAGCAGTACGCGCGGGGGCCACCACCGACGTGCTGCGAACAGGTAGTCACGGGTGCGGCGGCGGCGCGGCTTCGAGCCGTTCCCGCCGCCGCACCCTGTAATGGGGCCTGTTGCTCACGGGGCCTGTTGCTCACGGGGCCCGGACACCGGGCCCGCGCCCCCAAGGAGCCGGGCGCCTCCAGCGGCGGGAAACGAGACAGATGCACGAGATGTCGATCGCGACGGCCGTCGTCGACCAGGTGGACCGGGCTGCCCGCGCGCACGGGGAGAGCGCCGTGGCCAGAGTCCGCTTGCAGATCGGCGAACTGGCCGGAGTCGTCCCGTCGGCACTCGACTTCTGCTTCGAACTGGCCTGTGCCGGAACGCTGTTGGAAGGTGCGGTGCTGGAGACCGAGGCCGTCGCCGCACGGGCGAAGTGCACGCCCTGCGGGGTCGAGTGGAGCGTCGGCATGCCGCCCGACCTGGGCTGCCCGCGCTGCGCCGGTGCCAGGGTCGAACTGCTGGCCGGGCGTGAGCTGCAGATCCTCGGCGTCGAGTGGTCCGAGCCCCCGGCGGGCGCCCGGACCGATCAAGGAGGCTGAAACCGATGTGTCGCACCGTCGATCTCCGGCAGGCGGTTCTCGCCCGCAATGACGACGACGCCCGGCGGCTGCGGGCGGAACTGGCCGCCCGGGGCACCGTCGTGGTGAACCTGCTGTCCAGCCCGGGCAGCGGCAAGACGGCGCTCCTGGAGGCCGAACTCGGCCTCGCCCGGGAGCGCGAGGTGCCCGTCGCGGCCCTCACCGCCGACCTCGCCACCGAGAACGACGCGCGCCGGCTGGCCCGTTCGGGCGCGCCGGTGAAGCAGGTCCTCACCGACGGCCTGTGCCACCTGGAGACGGCGATGTTGCGCGGGCACCTGGCCGGCTGGTTGCCGCCGGACACCCGGCTGCTGTTCGTCGAGAACGTCGGCAACCTGGTCTGCCCCGCCTCCTACGATCTCGGCGAGTCGCTGCGGGTCGTCCTCGCCTCGGTCACCGAAGGGGAGGACAAGCCGCTCAAGTACCCGACCGCCTTCGGACTGGCCAACCTGGTGCTGGTCACCAAGGCAGACCTCGCCGTCGCGGCACAGTTCGACGAAGCGGCCTTCCTCGCGAGCGTCGCGCGGGTCAACCCGGGGGTGGAGGTGGTCTTCACCTCGGCCCGCACCGGGCAGGGTGCCGGGGCGCTGCTGGACCGGGCGCTCGCGGTGCTGGCCGGCGCGCAGGTCCACCGGCCGGTGATGGCCGGCGCGCACGACCACGACCACAGCCACGACCACAGCCACGACCACGACCACAGCCACGACCACGGCAGCAACCACAGCCACGGCAACGGCAACGACCACGCCCACGCGGGGGCCCACGACCACCCGCGCCCGGCCGTGGACCTGTCGTGACCACGGATCAGCAGCCGCCCCTGCTCCAGCGCCGCCGGGTCGCCGTGCGCGGACTCGTCCAAGGCGTCGGATTCCGACCGTTCGTCTTCACCCTCGCCACCGAACTCGGGCTGTCCGGCAGCGTCACCAACACCGGCGATGGCGTACTCGCCGAGATCGAGGGCACCGGCGAGGCGGTGACCGCGTTCTGCCGACGCATCGCCAGCGACGCGCCCCCGCTCGCCGACGTCGCCTCGGTGGACCACCAGCCGCTGGCCGTCACCGGCACACCGGGCTTCGTCATCACACCCTCCCGCGCCGACGGACCGCACCGCACCCAGATCCCCCCGGACACCGCCACCTGCGCCGACTGCCTCGCCGAACTGGCCGACCCCGCCGACCGCCGCTACCGGCACCCGTTCATCAGCTGCACCAACTGCGGGCCCCGGCACACCATCGTCACCGCCCTGCCGTACGACCGGGCCAACACCACGATGGCGGCCTTCGCGATGTGCCCCGACTGCGCCCGCGAGTACGCGGACCCGGCCGACCGGCGCTTCCACGCCCAGCCCGTCGCCTGCCACACCTGCGGCCCGACCCTCACCCTGTCCGTCCCCGGGCTCCCCGTGCTCGACGGCGAGCAGGCGCTCACCGAGGCCCGGCGCCTGATCACCTGCGGAGCGGTCCTGGCCGTCAAGGGCATCGGCGGCTACCACCTGGCCTGCGACGCCACCGACGCGGACACCGTCGCCCTGCTGCGCCGGCGCAAGCGGCGCGGTGACAAGCCCTTCGCCCTGATGGCCCGCGACCTCGAACAGCTCAGGGCACTGGCGGCATCCGGGGCGGTGGAGCTGGGGCCCGTCGAGGAGGAACTGCTCACCGGCCCGGTGCGGCCGATCGTGCTGCTGCGCCGGGGGGCACACCGGCTCGCGGAGCTGGAAGCAGCCGCTCCGCGCAGCCCCGACCTCGGCGTGCTGCTGCCGTACACCCCGCTGCACCACCTCCTGCTCGCCCCTCCCGGCCCCGGACTGCTGGTCATGACCAGCGCGAACCTGTCCGGCGAGCCCATCGTGACGGACGACCGGGAGGCCCTCGCCCGTCTCGCCCCGCTGGTCGACGGCTGGCTCACCCACGACCGCCCCATCCACGTGCCCTGCGAGGACTCCGTGGTGCGGGTGGTGGACGGGCAGCTGTTGCCGGTACGGCGCTCGCGCGGCTACGTGCCGCTCCCGGTGCCCCTGCCGGTGCCGGTGCGGCCCGCGCTGGCCGCGGGCGGCGACCTCAAGAACACCTTCGCGCTGGCCCGGGACGGCTACGCCTGGCTGTCCGGCCACCTCGGCGACATGGACGACCTCGCCACCCTGCGGGCGTTCGACCGCGCGGTGGACCACCTCGGGGCTGTCACCGGCGTGCAGCCCGAGGTGCTCGTCGTCGACCGCCACCCCGGCTACCGCTCCGCCCGGCACGTGCGCAGGTCGGCCCGGGGCCGTGAGGTACGGGACGTCCAGCACCATCACGCGCACATCGCCTCGGTGATGGCCGAGCACGGCCTCGACGGCAGCCGGCCCGTCATCGGGATCGCCTTCGACGGCACCGGTTACGGAGTGGACGGCGCGGTGTGGGGCGGAGAAGCGCTGCTGGCCGACTACCGGGGCTTTCGGCGTCTCGCCCGGCTCGACTACGTTCCGCTGCCGGGGGGCGATGCGGCCGTGGTGCGTCCGTACCGGATGGCGCTGGCCCATCTGCGGGCGGCGGGGCTCCCGTGGGCGGCTGGTCTGCCGCCGGTGCGATCCTGCCCTGAAGGCGAACTCCGACTGCTGTCACAGCAGTTGGATCGATCGGTGAACTGTGTACCGACCTCCAGCATGGGCCGGCTGTTCGATGCGGTGTCCTCGCTGGCCGGGGTCTGCCAGAAAGCCGGGTACGAGGCGCAGGCGGCGATCGAGCTGGAGGCGGCCGCCCTCGCGCACGGGCCGGTGCCCGGCCCGGGGGAGGGCTACGCATTCCAACTCGTCGACGAGGGCGGGATGATGACCGCCCGACCCGGGCCGGTGCTGGCTGCGGTGGTGGCGGACCTGGCAGCAGGGGCGCCGCCCGGGCTGATCGCCGCCCGGTTCCATGCGGCGGTGGCCGCGCTGGTGCGGGCGGTGTGCGCAGGGATCAGGCGGCGGCACGGCACCGGGACGGTCGCGCTGAGCGGCGGCGTCTTCGCCAACGCGCTGCTGTCCTCGGCATGCGCGCGGGGTCTGGCGGAGGACGGGTTCACCGTGCTGCGGCACCGCCGGGTGCCGCCCAACGACGCGGGGCTCGCGCTCGGCCAGTTGATGGTGGCGGCGCGGGCCGACGGCTGAGCGCCCCGCACGTACGGAGTTCGGCAGGTTCGGAGGAACCGGAGAGAGGAGGGAGACCGCAATGTGCCTGGCGGTACCCGGAAGAGTGTTGGAGATCGCGGAACGCGACGGGACCAGGATGGCGGTCGTCGACTTCGGCGGGGTCGTCAAGGACGTGTGCCTGGAATACCTGCCGGACCTGAAGGTGGGCGAGTACGCCATCGTCCACGTCGGGTTCGCCCTGCAGCGGCTGGACGAGGAATCGGCCCGCCGGACCTTGCAGCTGTTCGAGGAACTCGGCCTGCTCCAGGAGGAGTTCGGCGACCCCTGGGAGGCCGCGGCTGCCGCGGCTGCCGCGGCTACGGCGGCCTCGGCGAAGCAGGAGGAGGAACGGTGAGATACCTGGAGGAGTTCCAGAACCCCGAGCTGGCCGGCGGTCTGCTCGCCGACATCAGGGCGACGGTCACCCGGCCGTGGGCGCTGATGGAGGTGTGCGGCGGCCAGACGCACAGCATCATCCGCCACGGGATCGACCAACTGCTGCCGCCCGAGGTCGAGTTGATCCACGGCCCGGGCTGCCCGGTGTGCGTCACCCCGCTGGAGGTGATCGACAAGGCGCTGGAGATCGCGGCCCGGCCCGAGGTGATCTTCTGCTCCTTCGGCGACATGCTGCGCGTGCCCGGAACCGGCCGCGACCTCTTCCGGGTGCGCGGCGAGGGCGGCGACGTCCGGGTGGTGTACTCCCCGCTGGACGCGCTGCGGATCGCCGAGGAGAACCCGCACCGGGAGGTCGTCTTCTTCGGCATCGGCTTCGAGACGACCGCCCCACCCAACGCCATGGCCGTGCACCAGGCCAGGAAGCGGGGCATCGGCAACTTCAGCATGCTGGTCTCGCACGTACGGGTGCCACCCGCCATCGAGGCCATCATGAACTCGCCGCAGTGCCGGGTCCAGGGCTTCCTCGCCGCCGGACACGTGTGCAGCGTGATGGGCACCGACGAATACCCCGCGCTCGCCGAACGCCACCGGGTGCCGATCGTCGTCACCGGCTTCGAACCGTTGGACATCCTGGAGGGAATCCGGCGCACCGTACGGCAGTTGGAGCGCGGCGAGCACACCGTCGACAACGCCTACGCGCGGGCCGTGCGCCCGGAGGGCAACCCGGCGGCCCGGGCCATGCTGGAGGACGTCTTCGAAGTGACCGACCGGGCCTGGCGCGGCATCGGCGTCATCCCGGACAGCGGCTGGCGACTCTCCCCGCGCTACCGCGACCACGACGCCGAGCACCGTTTCGACGTCGCGCGGATCACCACCGTCGAACCCGCGCAGTGCCGCAGCGGGGAAGTCCTCCAGGGGCTGCTCAAGCCGCACCAGTGCGAGGCCTTCGGCACCGCCTGCACCCCGCGTACCCCGCTCGGCGCCACCATGGTCTCCAGTGAGGGCGCCTGCGCCGCCTACTACCTCTACCGGCGGCTCGACGCGCCGGGCATGGCCCGGGAGGCGAGCCCCGTTGGCTGAGACCCAGACCCAGACCCAGACCCAGACCCAGACCGGCGCCGGCGGCGCCCCGGACCTCCTCGGATGGAGCTGTCCACTGCCGCTGCGCGACCACCCCCGGGTGGTGATGGGGCACGGCGGAGGCGGGGTGCTGTCAGCCGAACTGGTGGCGAACCTGTTCGCCCCGGCCTTCGGCGGGCCGGTGCTCGCCGGGCTCGCGGACTCGGCGGTCGTCGAGCTCGGCGGTGCCAGACTCGCCTTCTCCACCGATTCCTACGTCGTGCGGCCGCTCTTCTTCCCCGGCGGCAGCATCGGTGACCTCGCGGTCAACGGCACCGTCAACGACCTGGCCATGAGCGGGGCCCAGCCGGCCTATCTGTCCTGCGGCTTCATCCTGGAGGAGGGCGTGGAGACGGCCGTGGTCGCGCACGTCGCCCAGGCGCTGGGCGCCGCCGCCCGGGCCGCCGGGGTGGAGGTGGTCACCGGCGACACCAAGGTCGTCGAGGCCGGGCACGGCGACGGCGTGTACCTGAACACCGCCGGCATCGGGCTCGTCCCCGCCGGAGTCGACATCCGGCCGCAGCGTGCCGCCCCCGGCGACGTGGTGATCGTCAGCGGTGAGATCGGCCTGCACGGCGTGGCCATCATGAGCGTGCGCGAGGGTCTGGAATTCGGCGTCGAGATCGAGAGCGACTGCGCCGCTCTCAGCTCACTGGTGGCCGCGATGCTGGCCGTCACACCCGACCTGCACGTCCTGCGCGACCCCACCCGGGGCGGCCTCGCGGGGGGGGGGGGGGGGGCGGGCCCCGGGCCCCCGGGGGGGGGGGGGGGGTTTCCGGGGCGCCCGCCCCCCGCGCCCCCCGGGGGCGCCACCCCGGGGGCGCCCGCGGGGGGA
>NZ_JBHWIJ010000274.1:0-2720 GCF_042732255.1 Kitasatospora sp. NPDC059803
GTCCCTCAGGCCCCCGGGGGCCGCCCGGCCAGTCCTGCCGGGCGGGCCCGGCGGGACGTGCAGGCCTTGCGGGCCGGCACCGGCCGGCTGCTCAGCCCCGTCAGGCCGCCGGGAAGATCGCCGCGTCCGGCTTCAGCAGCTGGCCCGGCTTCGGCGCGGTGCCGTCCACCAGGTAGCGGGTGACCAGCGCGTTCAGCGCCTGGCTGCGGCCGACGGCGCAGTGCTCGATCGAGTCCACGCTGACCAGCACGGCGTTGCCCAGCTGCTGCTGCATCCGCTGGGCGAACTTGTACTGGGTGGCCGGGTCGTAGAGGTTGCCGATCACCATGACGGTGTTCGAGGTCTTCTTGTTCCACGGGCCGCTGAAGCGCTCGGCGTCCCGGGCCGGGGCCGGCCAGCTCGCGCAGGCGGGCGCGTCGAAGGCCTGGTAACGGCCGAAGGTCGGCGACTCCTTCTCCCAGGCCTTGGCGACGTTCGGGAAGACCCGGTCGTTCGACGGGTACGGCTTGTCCTGGCAGTTGACGCCCATGTAGGAGTCGTCGGCGGTGTACTCGGAGTCGACCGGGGCCTCGCGCAGCGCCCGCGGGGCGTTCACCGCGAGGATGTTCGCGTCGTCGTCCGAGACGGTCGCCTTCGGCGCCATCAGGGTGTTCGCGGCCGGCTTCTGGACCAGCTGGTACGTCGCCTGCAGCGACTTGGCCAGCGGCGCCAGCTTGGCCTGCGAGTACAGCGCGCTGGCCACCTCGCTGGTGAAGGTGCTCAGCGTCACCTGGGAGCCGTTCGGCAGGGTGACCGGGCTGGTCCGCAGGTGGTCGCGGAGCTGGTCGAACTTGGCCCGGGTGTCGCCCTCGCCGAAGGCGCAGCGCGGGGCGCCGGCGGCCTGGCAGCGCTTCAGGAACTCGTCCAGGGCCAGCTCGAAGCCGCCCGCCCGCTGACGGTCGTACTCCAGGCCGTCGTGCAGGCGCAGGTTCGGGTCGACGTTGCCGTCGACGATGATCGTGCGCACCTTGTTCGGGTACATCCCGGCGTAGGTCGCGCCGATCAGGGTGCCGTAGGAGAACCCGGCGAAGTTGAGCTGGGAGTCGCCGACGGCGCGGCGCATCCGGTCGAGGTCACGGACCACGTTGATGGTCGACATGTGCTCGATCAGCGGGCCGGCGTTCTTGCTGCACGCGTCGGTGTAGTCCTGGTCCGCGTCCAGCGTCTCGTTGATCTCGGCCTTGGTGACCGGCACGCCGACCATGCGGCCGTTGACCGCGTCGGCGTCCTCCTGGGTCTTGAAGCACTTGAGCGGGTTGCTCCGGGCCACGCCGCGGGGGTCGAAGCCGACCAGGTCGAAGCGCGACTGCACCTCGGTACCGAATCGGGTGGTGGTCGCCCACAGGTAGCCGCTACCACCCGGGCCGCCCGGGTTGAGGAACAGCGAGCCGATCCGCTTGGACGGGTCGCTCGCCCGCCGGCGCATCATGGCGATGCCGATCTTCTCACCCGACGGGTTGTCATAGTCCAGCGGCACCGGGTACACGGCACAGTCGTAGATGCCTGGGTCCGGCTTGCTCGGGTCGGGGTTACACGGGGTCCAGTTGACAGCGGCGACCTTCGCCTCGGCCGCCGCACCCGGCGCCAGGTCTATCGGCGCCGCCGACGCCGCGACAGCACTACCGGTGACGAGGGCGAGGGCGCAGGTGACCGCTCCGGCCAGCGTGGATATACGGGACAAGGAACCTCCTCAGTACTGAAAGGGCGGCCCCAGCCTGTCAGTCTGAGATCTCCATGTGAAGACCTGGAAGCAGCGTAAATGTTTCGATGGCTTCCATTTTGCGACCGGATTATTCTGTGAATGAACCAACTTGACGGTTGATTGACCTGATGACTCGTCACCATGAAACCCGGACACCCGGACACCCGGACACCCGGACACCCGGCGCCGCTCGACAGCCGGAGCGCCGCTCGACGGCCGGCGGAGCACCCGCCCACACACCCGCCCGCCGCCGGCGCCCGGCCGCCCCGCGCAGCGCGGCCGCCACCGAACGCCGGACGGTCGACTTGACCGGGAAACTGATGAGGCGCCATATTACTTTCATGACGCAACGCCCCGACGCCGGCAGCGGCGCCCCCACCCTCGATCAGGCGCGCCGCCAGATCGCCCGCTACGGCCTCACGGCCGACCCGCAGGCGGTCCTGGTCGCGGCCAGGCTGATGGCGGCGGGCGCCCGGATCGGCCAGGCCGGGGAGGTGCACTTCGCCCGGTTCGGGCTCTCCACCGGCCGCTACCGACTGCTGGCCGATCTGGAGGACCACGGCGGCGAGAAGTCACCCTCCCAGCTCGCGGCCGGCCTCGGCGTCTCGCGGGCGACCGTGACCGGCCTGGTGGACGGCCTGGAGCGGGAGGGCCTGGTGGTCCGCCGCCCGTCCGCCGAGGACGGCCGCGCCAACGTGGTGGTCCTCACCGCACGCGGCGCACAGCGGCTGCGCGAGCTGGCGCCCGAGCACTTCGCCCGGATGCAGGCGCTGGTCGGCGGGCTCTCGGTCGAGGAGCGCGCCACCTTCCTCGACCTCCTGGCCAGGGTGGTCGAGGGCGCCGACGCGCTGACCGCGGACTGACCCGGTCGAGAACGGGGGGGGGGCCCCCCCCCGCCCCCCCCCGCCAACACCCCAAAAAAATAGACCAAAACAACAAAAAAAATAGACCCAAAAAAAAAAACACACACACACACCCA
>NZ_JBHWIJ010000274.1:2730-11827 GCF_042732255.1 Kitasatospora sp. NPDC059803
CGACCGGGGGGGGGGGGGGGGGGGGGGCGGCGGGCGCGGTCGTCGGCGTGCTTGGGGGGGCTTGCCGGGGCCGGCCACCCCCCGCCCCCCCCCCGACTTCACGACCCAATAGTTAGGCACCTAAGCACAAATAGTTAGCCACCTAATCACTTTCACCCCAGCACCTCCGCAGGAGAGGCCCATGAGCAAGAAAGCACCCGGCGCACCACCCCCCTTCACCCTGTGGCGGGAGGTCCTCGTCGCCTACGCGATGCCCGCCGTGATGGCCGGCCTCGGCGGGGCCGTCACGCACCAGCCGCAGCTGATGATCGCCGCGGCCACCACGATCGGCGGCACCTCGGCCGTCGTCGCCACCCTGGTCGGCTCCGCCCTGCGGCGCCGGTCCAACCGCTCCCCGGGCGGCCGGGCACCGCACGCCCTGCTGGCCCCCGCACTCGGCCTGGCCGCCGCGGCCGTCGCACTCGCCGTCGGCCTCGCGGCCGCGCACTGGCTGCCGCAGATCCACGGGCTCGCCACCAGCCCCTGGCCCGGCCGCCTTCCGATCGACCTGCCGGTCTCGTCGGCGATCGCGGCCACCGTGATCACCTGGCGCTGGCGCGGCAGCCGCCGGCCCCGATCCCCGCAGCACCGACTCTCCACCCGACCGGAAGGACAGACCTCATGATCGTCGTCATGGGCGCCGGAGGCGCCACCGGCGGTGCCACCCTGCGCAGCCTCGCCGCCCTCGGTGCACCGAGCCGCTCACTCAGCCGCGACCCCGCCCGCCTCGCGGCCGGACTCGACGACCGGACCCTCGCACTGACCGAGACGCTCCCGGCCGACGCCGCCGACCCGGACTCGCTGCGCGCGGCCTTCCGCGGCGCACACCAGCTCTTCCTCACCATGGCCAACGGCCCGCAGCAGGTCCAGCACGAGCTGGCCGCGATCGACGCGGCGGTCGAGAGCGGCGTGGAGCACATCGTCAAGATCTCCGCACCCGCAGCCGAACCGGACTCCCCCGTGGCCGTCTCGCGCGGCCACCACCTGATCGAGGAGCGCCTGCGCGCGTCCGGCGTCACCGGGACGGTGCTGCGGCCGTACGCATTCATGCAGAAGCTGTTGCTGCTGGCACCCGGCATCGCCGCCGCCGGGGTGGTGCACGGCGCCCTGGGCCAGGCCCGCTGCAACTACGTCGACGCCCGGGACATCGGCGACGCCGCGGCCGGGGTGCTCACCCGCCCGGAGCTCGCCGGCGGAACGTATCCGCTCACCGGCGGCCGGGCGTACAGCTACCCGGAGCTCACCGGGCTGCTCGGCGAGTTGCTCGGCCGCCCGGTCCGCTACCTCGACCTGCCCCCGGCCGGGCTGCACGCCCATCTGGTCGAGCGGGCCGGGATGCCGCCCTGGCTGGCCTCCCACGTGGTGGAGATCCAGCAGCTCGCGGTGGTCCGCCGGGAGGCGCCCGACGACACCCTCACCCACCTCACCGGGCACGCCCCGCGCACCCTGGAGGCGTTCCTCCGGGAGCACCTGCACCGCTTCCGCTGACCGTTCGGGCGCCACTCGGGCACCACCCGGGCGTCATTCGGGCGCCTCTCGGACAGCGCTCCGACACCATGGCGGGCCCGGCTGCCAGGCCGGAACCGGGCCGGGAAGCCGGGCCCGCCACCCGAAGGGAGCAGCATTCCCTGTGGCGTGGATCACGATCGAGAATTCGTCCTGACGATCCGTCAATTCGACTGACATCCAGTCACATGACTTCCACGCCTATCCAGTTGTTGACTGACACAACGTCAGCTCAGGCCATTTCCGGCCTAGTTGGGCCAGGTGTCGGGCCGTACGGCGCCTCGCACCCGGGGCTACCATCAGTCGGGTTGTCCGCTCCGGCCCCGGAGTGGGGTCACCCCGTCAGGCGAGTGCTCCCACCGCCCCGAAGGGCCGGGCATCAGTCGGAACGGGGCGAGGACGAGGAGCGTACGGGCTGCCATGACAGCTGAACCGAGCACGGAGCAGTCCCCCACGTCGCCCCAGGCCACACCACCCCGAGCCACTCAGCCCCAAGCCACGCCACCCCATGCCGCACCGCCGCAGGCCCTCTTCCCGGGCCGTCCGGCCGCCGCACCGCGCACCCTGGTCGACGTCCTGGACGCCACCGTCCGCGACCACCCCGACGAGCCGGCCCTGGACGACGGGCGCACCGTGCTCGGCTACCGCGCCCTGGCCGCCGAGGTCGAGCAGCTGCGCCGCCGGCTGGCCGCCGCCGGGATCGGCCCTGGCGACCGGGTGGGCGTGCGGGTGCCCTCGGGCACCAACGACCTGTACGTCTCGATCCTCGCGGTGCTCGCCGCCGGCGCCGCCTACGTGCCGGTCGACGCCGAGGACCCCGACGAGCGCGCCCAGCTGGTCTTCGGGGAGGCCGGCGTCGCCGCGGTGCTCGGCGCCGACCGCGCGCTGACCGTCCACCGCGAACG
The DNA here is from genome assembly GCF_042732255.1 of Kitasatospora sp. NPDC059803. Classification (NCBI taxonomy): domain Bacteria; kingdom Bacillati; phylum Actinomycetota; class Actinomycetes; order Kitasatosporales; family Streptomycetaceae; genus Kitasatospora; species Kitasatospora sp. NPDC059803. Next base: position 5,181 of record NZ_JBHWIJ010000274.1, read on the forward strand.
CCCGGTGCCCCACCCCGGCGAGGCGGCCGCGGACCACCGCCCCCGCCCCGCGCCGACCGACGACGCCTGGATCATCTTCACCTCCGGCTCCACCGGCCGCCCCAAGGGCGTGGCCGTCACCCACCGCAACGCCGCCGCCTTCGTCGACGCCGAGGCGGCGCTCTTCCTCCAGGACGAGCCGATCGGCCCCGGCGACCGGGTGATGGCCGGCCTGTCGGTGGCCTTCGACGCCTCCTGCGAGGAGATGTGGCTGGCCTGGCGCCACGGCGCCTGCCTGGTGCCCGTCCCCCGCTCCCAGGTGCGCAGCGGCGCCGACCTCGGCCCCTGGCTGGCGGAGCAGGAGATCACCGTGGTCTCCACCGTCCCGACGCTGGCCGCGCTCTGGCCGGCCGAGGCGCTCAACGAGGTGCGGCTGCTGATCTTCGGCGGCGAGGCCTGCCCGCCGGAGCTGGTGCAGCGGCTGGTCACCGAGGGCCGCGAGGTCTGGAACACCTACGGCCCCACCGAGGCCACCGTGGTCGCCTGCGCCGCGCTGCTGACCGGCGACGGCCCGGTCCGGATCGGCCTGCCGCTGGACGGCTGGGACCTCGCCGTGGTCGACGAGGCCGGCGAGCCGGTCGCGCCCGGCGGCACCGGCCAGCTGGTGATCGGCGGGGTCGGCCTGGCCCGCTACCTCGACCCGGAGAAGGACGCCGAGAAGTACGCGCCGCTGGCCTCGCTCGGCTGGGAGCGCGCGTACCGCAGCGGCGACCTGGTCCAGGCCGACCCGGCCGGCCTGCTGTTCCTCGGCCGCACCGACGAGCAGATCAAGCTCGGCGGCCGCCGGATCGAACTCGGCGAGGTCGACGCGGCGCTCCAGGCCCTGCCCGGCGTGGCGGGCGCGGCCGCCGCCGTCCGCACCGCGCGCGGCGGCAACCAGCTGCTGGTCGGCTACCTGGTCGTCCAGGACGGCTTCGACCGCGGGCAGTCCGTCGAACGGCTGCGCGCCGAGTTGCCGGCCGCCCTGGTGCCGCTGCTCGCGCCGGTCGACACCCTGCCCACCCGCACCTCCGGCAAGGTCGACCGGGCCGCCCTGCCCTGGCCGCTGCCCGAGCTGGAGAACGCCGGGCCGAGCGAGCAGCTGTACGGCACCGAGGCCTGGCTGGCCGAGCAGTGGGCCGAGATCCTCGGTGTGACGGTGAGCGGCCCGCGCGACGACTTCTTCGGCATCGGCGGCGGCAGCCTGGCCGCCGCCCGGCTCACCACGCTGCTGCGCACCCGCTACCCGAACGCCGCCGTGCTGGACGTCTACCAGCACCCGACGCTGCGCAAGCTCGCCCGGCACCTGGAGCGCACCGCCGCCCAGGGCGGCCAGGCCCGCACCGTCGCCCTGGTGCCGACCAGGGCCAAGCTGCTCCAGCTGCTCCTGCTGATCCCGCTGTTCACCGTGGTCGGCCTGCGCTGGACGGTCGCCCTGCTGGCCGCCGACAACCTGCTCTCCCACCTCGGCGACTACCCGTGGGCGCCCACTGCCTCCTGGTGGGCGGTCGGCGCGGGCGCCCTGGCGCTGTACACCCCGGCGGGCCGGCTGGCGATCGCGGCCGGCGGCGCCCGGCTGCTGCTGCGCGGCCTGCGCCCGGGCAGCCATCCGCGCGGCGGCGCCATCCACCTGCGGCTCTGGACCGCCGAGCGGCTCGCCGAGCTCAGCGGCGCCACCGCACTGTCCGGCGCCTGGCTGGTCCGCTACGCCCGGGCGCTGGGTGCCAAGGTCGGGCCCGAGGTGGACCTGCACTCGCTGCCGCCGATCACCGGGATGCTGAAGCTGGGCCGGGGCTGCGCCGTCGAAGCCGAGGTGGACCTGTGCGGCTACTGGCTGGACGGCGACCGGCTGGAGGTCGGCCAGGTCAAGGTCGGCTCCGGCGCCGTGGTCGGCACCCGCTCGACCCTGCTGCCCGGCGCCCGGGTCGGCAAGCGCGCCCAGGTGCTGCCCGGCTCCAGCGTCACCGGGCAGGTGCCGACCGGCCAGCGCTGGGGCGGCGCGCCCGCCGTCAAGCTGGGCCGCGTCGAGCGGGCGTGGCCCAAGGAGCGCCCGCCGCACCGGGCGTTCTGGGCCGCGCTCTACGGCGCCAGCGGCACGGCGCTCGGCCTGCTCCCGGTGGCGCCCGCGCTGGCCGCGCTCGCGGTCCTCGCCGGATTCGTCCACCAGGGCGACGACCTCGGTGCGACGCTCGGCGGCGCGCTGCTCGGCCTGCTGCCCGCCACCCTGGCGTACGGCGCGGTGTACGCGGCGCAGCTGGTGGCCGCCGTCCGGTTGCTGAGCCGCGGTCTGGTCCCCGGGGTGCACCCGCTGCACGGCCGGGTCGGCTGGCAGGCGTGGACCGTCACCCAGCTGATGGACCGGGCCCGGGAGGTGCTGTTCCCGCTGTACGCGGGACTGGTCACGCCGCTGTGGCTGCGGGCGCTCGGGATGAGGGTCGGCCGGGGCGCGGAGGTGTCCACAGTGCTGGCGCTGCCCAGCCTGACCACCGTCGGCGACGGCGCGTTCCTGGCCGACGACACCCTGATCGCGCCGTACGAGCTGGGCGGCGGCTGGGTGCGGCTCGGCGAGGCGAAGGTCGGCGAGCGGGCGTTCCTCGGGAACTCGGGAATGACCGCGCCGGGGCGGGCGGTGCCCAAGCGGGGCCTGGTGGGCGTGCTGTCGGCGACGCCGGAGAAGGCCAAGAAGGGCGGCTCGTACCTGGGCATGCCGCCGATGCGGCTGCCGCGCGCGGCGGACGAGGCCGACCAGAGCCTGACCTACGAGCCGCCGGCCCGGCTGCTCTGGGCGCGCGGACTGGTCGAGCTGGCCCGGCTGCTGCCGGTGCTCGCCTCGGGGGCGCTCGGCATGCTGACCGTCGCGGTGCTGTCCCGGCTGTCCGTCTCCTGGCCGGCGGGCGTGGCCGCGCTGCTCTCGGGCCTGGTGCTGCTGGGCGCCGGCGCGGTGGCCTGCCTGGTCGCGGTGGCGGCGAAGTGGCTGCTGGTCGGCCGGTTCCGGGCGGTGGAGCACCCGCTGTGGAGCAGCTTCGTGTGGCGCAACGAGCTCGCGGACACCTTCGTCGAGGTGCTGGCGGTGCCGTGGCTGGTCGGCGCGGTGCCGGGCACGCCGGTGCTGAACCTCTGGCTGCGGGCGCTCGGCGCGCGCGTCGGCCGCGGCGTCTGGTGCGAGAGCTACTGGCTGCCGGAGGCGGACCTGGTCACCCTCGGGGACGGCGTCACCGTCAACCGGGGCTGCGTGGTGCAGACGCACCTCTTCCACGACCGGATCATGCGGATGGATACTGTGGTCCTCCGCGAGGGCGCCACCCTGGGCCCGGGCGGCATCGTGCTGCCCGGCAGCACGGTGGGCGCGCGCAGCACGCTGGGCCCGGCCTCGCTGGTGATGCGCGCCGAGTCCGTCCCCGCCGACACGCGGTGGCTGGGCAACCCCATCGAGGCGTGGCAGCCCACGCCATGACCACCCGTCCCGGCCCGCAGGAAGTGCCCGCCCCCGTGAAGCCCAAGCACGTCCCGGCGGCCGCCGGTGCCCCCGACCCGTACTTCCCGGCCAGCGGCGACCACCGCTACCGGGTCCACCGCTACGAGCTCGCGCTGGACTACCGGCCCGGGCCGAACCGGCTGGCGGCCTCGGCCCGGCTGAGCGCCGTGGCGGACGCGGCGCTGGCCGAGTTCGCGCTGGACCTGGCCGAGTTCCGGATCGGGCGGGTGCTGGTCGACGGCAAGGCCGCCCGCTACACCCACCGCGCCGGCAAGCTGCGGATCCGCCCGGCCAGGGCGCTGGCGGCGGGGGCGGCGTTCACCGTCGAGGTGCACTACACCGGCAACCCCCGCCCGGTGCGCAGCCCGTGGGGCGGCCTGGGTTGGGAGGAGCTCACCGACGGCTCGCTGGTCGCCAGCCAGCCGATCGGCGCGCCGTCCTGGTTCCCGTGCAACGACCGGCCCGCCGACAAGGCGACGTACCAGATCGCGATCACCACGCCGTCCCCGTTCACCGTGCTGGCGAGCGGCCGGCTGCTGACCCGCACCACCCGGGCGTCCAGCACCACCTGGGTGTACGAGCAGAGCGCGCCGACCTCGCCGTACCTGGTGACGGTGTCGATCGGCCACTACCGGCCGGTGCCGCTGGCGGCCCGCCCGGCCGTGCCGCAGACCGGCTACGTGCCGGAGCGGCTGGTCCCCGCGTTCACCCGGGACTTCGGCCGGCAGCCGGAGATGATGGCGTACTTCGACGAGGTGTTCGGGCCGTACCCGTTCGGCGAGTACGCGGTGGTCGTCGCGGACGAGGAACTGGACGTCCCGGTGGAGGCGCAGGGCGTCGCCACCTTCGGGACGAACCACCTCGGCGGCGGCTGGCAACGCGAGCGGCTGATCGCCCACGAGCTGGCGCACCAGTGGTTCGGCAACAGCGTGACGATCGCCGACTGGCGGCACATCTGGCTCAACGAGGGCTTCGCCAAGTACGCCGAGTGGCTGTGGTCCGAGCACGCCGGCGGCCCGGCCGCGGCCACCCACGCCGCCGCCGCGCACGGCCTGCTGGCCGGGCTCCCGCAGGACCTCAGGCTCGCCGACCCGGGCCGCAGGCTGATGTTCGACGACCGGCTGTACCAGCGCGGCGGCCTGGCCGTGCACGCGCTGCGGCGGGCGCTGGGCGAGGACGCCTTCTTCGCGATGCTGCGGGACTGGACGAGCGTCCACCGGCACGGCGTCGTCGGCACCGCCGACCTGCTCGCGCACGCCTCCCGCTACACGACCGCCCCGCTGGCCCCGGTCTTCGAGGCCTGGCTGCAGCGGCCCGAACTCCCGCCGCTGCCGGGCTGACCGGCCCGGCGACGACATCGCGGGGCGTTCACGGGGCATTCGCGGCGCGATCGCGGGGCGTTTGCGGAGATAACGGGTGGATCCTTCGGAGCGGCCTGGCTAGGTTGGGTTCGTCTGTCGCCCGTCCGTGTTGACCGGCGGCCCCCGCCTGCGGACCTCACCGACGGTCTCGCCGGCGGACCTCGTGGCAGACCACACCGACGGGCCTCCCCCGCCGGACCGCGCCGAAGGATTCAGAGGATCAGATGACCGATCAGTCCGACGAACTGCTGCCGACCACCCGCCGCGCCCTGCTGCACCGGATCGCCGTCGCCCAGGCCGAAGGGCGCACGCCCTCCCTGGCCGCCGGAGTGGTCCGGGACGGCCGGCTGGTCTGGAGCGGCGCCCGCAGCATGATCGACGGACACGCGCCGACCCCCGACGTCCAGTACCGGATCGGCTCGCTCACCAAGACCTTCGTCGCCGTGCTGGTGCTGCGGCTGCGCGACGAGGGCCTGCTCGACCTCGCCGACCCACTCGCCCGCCACCTGCCCGGCACCCCGGCCGACGGCGCGACCATCGCGCAACTGCTCGCCCACACCGCCGGACTCGCCGCCGAGACGCCCGGGCCCTGGTGGGAGCGGACCGACGGCTCCCTGCGACCCGGACTGGACGACCTGCTGGAGCCCGGCGCCGCGATCAAGCACCCGGCCGGGCGCCTCCACCACTACTCCAACCCCGGCTACGCGCTGCTCGGCGCGCTGGTCGAGCGGCTGCGCGGCGAGCCCTGGGGCGAGGTGCTGCGACGCGAGGTGCTGGCGCCGCTCGGCATGGACCGCACCACCCTGCTGCCCGAGCACCCGCACGCCGGAGGCTTCGCCGTCCACCCGTGGGCCGACGTCATGCTGCCGGAGCCGCTCACCGACACCGGCCTGATGGGCCCGGCCGGCCAACTCTGGTCCACCGTCGCCGACCTGGCCCGCTGGGCGGCCTTCCTCGCCGCCGGGGACGACAAGGTGCTCGCCGCCGACTCGCTCGCCGAGATGCGCCGGCCCGCCACCGGCCCCGACAACACGACCTGGACCACCGGATACGGCCTCGGCCTGCAACTGCGCCGCCACGAAGGCCGGGTGCTGTACGGCCACACCGGCTCGATGCCCGGCTTCACCGCCGCACTGTGGGTCAGCGACGAGGACGGCCTGGCCGCGATCGCCCTGTCCAACGCCACCACCGGCGCCGGCACCACCCTGGTGGCCACCCAGTTGATCACGCTGACCGCCGAGCACGAGCCCCGGCTGCCCGAGCCCTGGCGCCCGCTGCCCGAGGTCGACGAGGAGCTGCTGGCCCTCACCGGCCCCTGGTACTGGGGCACTTCGGCGCAGGCCCTGCGGCTGCGGGCCGACCGCGGCCTCGAACTGACCTCGCTCACCGGCGGAGCCCGCAGCTCCCGCTTCCGCGCCGAGCCGGACGGCACCTGGACGGGACTGGACGACTACTACACGGGCGAGACCCTGCGGGTGGTCCGGGCGGCCGACGGCACGGTCAGCCACCTGGACCTCGGCTCCTTCGTCCTCACCCGCGAACCCTACGGCCCCGCGCCCGTCATCCCGGGCGACGTCGACCCGAAGGGCTGGCAGGCCTTCTAGGACCTGCCGGGGGCGCGCCCTGCTCGGGGCACGCCGGTCGCGCACAACATCGCACCCGTCCGCGGGAGTTCCGGGGGAATCCCCGGAGAGAGTGGCCGGGGGGGGGGGGGCGCGCGCGCCGCGGGGGCGCCCCCCCGCGCGCGCCCCCCCCGCGCCCCCCGCGGCGCGGGCGCGGCGGGGGGGGGGCGA
>NZ_JBHWIJ010000275.1:0-11732 GCF_042732255.1 Kitasatospora sp. NPDC059803
GGCCCGGACTTCTCGTTGCCCTGCGCCTGCTACTTGAACGCCCTGCCTTGCGGCACCGGCTACTTGAGCATCGCGGCGGCCTCGACCGCCCAGTAGGTGAGGATCTGCTCGGCCCCGGCCCGGCGGATCGAGGTGAGCGTCTCCATGATCATCCGCTCCCGGTCGATCCAGCCGTTCGCCGCGGCCGCCTCGACCATCGCGTACTCGCCGGACACCTGGTACGCGGCGACCGGCACCGGGGAGGCGTCGGCGACCTGGCGCAGGATGTCCAGGTAGGCCATGGCCGGCTTGACCATCACCAGGTCGGCGCCCTCGGCGAGGTCCTGCTCCAGCTCGCGCAGCGCCTCACGGGCGTTGGCCGGGTCCTGCTGGTAGCTCTTGCGGTCGCCCTTGAGCGAGGAGCCGACCGCCTCGCGGAACGGGCCGAAGAACGCCGAGGCGTACTTGGCGGTGTAGGCGAGGATGCCCACGTCCTGGTGCCCGGCCTCGTCCAACGCCCGCCGGATCACGCCGATCTGGCCGTCCATCATGCCGGACGGGCCGACCAGGTGGACGCCCGCGTCCGCCTGCACCCGGGCCATCTCGGCGTAGCGCTCCAGGGTGGCGTCGTTGTCCACGCTGCCGTCGGCGGCCAGCACGCCGCAGTGGCCGTGGTCGGTGTACTCGTCCAGGCAGAGGTCGGACATGACCACCAGGGCGTCGCCGACCTCGGCGACCACGTCGCGGATCGCCTGCTGGAGGATGCCGTCCGGGTTGGTGCCCTCGCTGCCGGTGGCATCCTGCACGGCCGGCACGCCGAACAGCATCAGGCCGCCCAGGCCCGCCTCGGCCGCCTCCACCGCGGCCTTGCGCAGGGTGTCCCGGCTGTGCTGGACCACGCCCGGCATGGAGGTGACCGGGACGGGCCCGCTGACGCCCTCGCGGACGAACAGCGGCAGGATCAGCTCCGCCGGGTGCAGCCGGGTCTCGGCGACCAGGCGGCGCATCGCCGGACTCTGGCGCAGCCGGCGCGGGCGTACGTACGGGAATTCAGCGGACACGGCTTCTCTCTCCGAACGGTTGTGCAGTGCCGGGGGCGACGGATCGCCGCCCCCGGTCCCGAGGGTGTCAGCGGGCCTTGCGGCGCGAACCCGGACGGCGCTCGCTGGGCCGGTAGACCGGCTCGCCGGCGGCCGTGGCGGTGTCGCGGCGCTTGGCCCCGAAGTCTGCCAGCGCCTGGGCCAGCGCGGCCGCCGACGGCGCCGGGGCCATCACGTCGACCCGCAGGCCGTGCTCCTCGGCGGTCTTGGCGGTGGCCGGGCCGATGCAGGCGATGACCGTGACGTTGTGCGGCTTGCCCGCGATGCCGACCAGGTTCCGCACGGTCGAGGACGAGGTGAAGAGCACCGCGTCGAAGCCGCCGCCCTTGATCGCCTCACGGGTCTCGGCCGGCGGCGGCGAGGCGCGCACCGTCCGGTACGCCGTCACGTCGTCGACCTCCCAGCCCAGCTCGACCAGGCCGGCCACCAGGGTCTCGGTGGCGATGTCGGCGCGCGGCAGCAGCACCCGGTCGATCGGGTCGAACACCGGGTCGTACGGCGGCCAGTCCTCCAGCAGGCCGGCCGCGGACTGCTCGCCGGAGGGCACCAGGTCCGGCTTCACGCCGAAGTCCACCAGGGCCTGCGCGGTGGTCTCGCCGACCGCCGCGACCTTGATCCCGGCGAACGCGCGGGCATCCAGGCCGTACTCCTCGAACTTCTCCCGGACCGCCCGGACCGCGTTCACCGAGGTGAAGGCGATCCACTCGTAGCGGCCGGTGACCAGGCCCTTGATGGCCCGCTCCATCTGCTGCGGGGTGCGCGGCGGCTCGACCGCGATGGTCGGCACCTCCTGCGGCACCGCGCCGTACGAGCGCAGCTGCTCGGACAGGCCGGTGGCCTGCTCCTTGGTGCGCGGCACGAGCACGTTCCAGCCGAACAGCGGCTTGGTCTCGAACCACGAGTGCGAGGACCGGTGGGCGACCTGCTCGCCCACCACGGCTATCACCGAGGTCGCCGGGTCCACCGGGGCGGAGACCGGCGAGGGCAGCACCCGGGCGGCCTTCAGGTCGGCGGCGATGCCGGACAGGGTGGAGGTGAAGGTCCGCTGGCGGGTGGTGGTGCCGGAGAGCGTGGCGCTCAGCGCCGACTCCGGCTTGCGGCCGTTGGCGACCAGGGCGCCCGCGGTGGCCGGCAGCTGGCCCAGGGTGGTCCGGACCACCAGGGTGGTCTCCGGCGCGCCCAGGTCCACCGGGCTGCCGGCCAGCAGCGCGGTGCCGTCCACGAAGCGCACGTCGGTACCGGCCGCGCCGCGCAGCGGGACGCCCGCGTACGCCGGGACGCCGACCGACTGGGCGACGCCCGGGATCACCTCGAAGGGGATGCCGTCGCCGGCGCAGCTGAGCATCTCCTCGGCGGCGCAGCCGTCCAGGCCCGGGTCGCCGTCGACGGTGCGGACCACGTGCTTGCCGGCCCGCACGGCCTCGGCGACCAGCCGGGCCAGGTTGAAGTCCGCGCCCTCGGCGACCGGGGTGTGCACCTGCACACCGGCCGGGCAGTGGGTGCGCACGGCGACCGCGGTCAGCGGGTCGGCGACCAGGATGTCGGCCGAGGACAGCACCTCGACCGCGCGCAGGGTCAGCAGCCCCGGGTCCCCGGGGCCCGCGCCCAGGAAGGTGCACCGTCCGGTGGCGGACTGGCCGCCCGGGAACGGGGTTTCGGTGGCGGCGGTGGGGCTCATCGGGCTCGCTCCCCCATCAGGGTGGCCGCGCCCGCGTCGAGCAGCCGGGCGGCCAGCGCGCGGCCGAGGGCCGTCGCGTGCTGCTCGGCGGTCTCGTCGAGGACGATCGGACCGTTGGCGGACATCTTCAGCAGGGCGGCGCCGTCGGGGTCGCCGACCACGCCCTCCAGCCGCAGTTCGTTCGGTCGGACCCAGGTGGCCAGCGCGGCCACCGGAGCCGAGCAGCCGGCCTCCAGGGTGGCCAGCAGGGCCCGCTCGGCGACCACGGCGACCCTCGTGGGGGCGTGGTCCAGGGCGGCGAGCGCGGCGGTCAGGTCGGTGTCGGCGCTGGTGCACTCGATCGCGAGCGCGCCCTGGCCGGGGGCCGGGACCATCAGCTCCGGGTCGAGGTGCTGGGAGATCTCGGCGCTGCGGCCGAGCCGGTTGAGGCCGGCCGTGGCCAGCACCACCGCGTCCAGCTCGCCGCTGGTCACGTAGCCGATCCGGGTGTCCACGTTGCCGCGGATCGCGACGGTCTCCAGCGCGGCGCCGCGGGCGGTGGCCCAGGCGTTCAGCTGGGCCATCCGGCGCGGCGAGCCGGTGCCGATCCGGGCCGGGCGGCCGGCGCCGGCCAGCTTCTCCACCAGCTCGTCCAGGGTCAGGCCCTCGGCGGCGACCAGGGCGTCCCGGGCGTCCTCGCGCTCGGGGACGGCGGCCAGCGCCAGGCCCTCCGGCTCGGCGGTGGGCAGGTCCTTGAGCGAGTGCACGGCGAAGTCGATCCGGCCCTCCAGCAGCGCGTCCCGCAGGGCGGAGACGAACACGCCGGTGCCGCCGATCTGCGCCAGCGCCTCCCGGGAGGTGTCGCCGTAGGTGGTGATCTCGACCAGCTCGACGGGGCGCCCGGTGACCCGGGTGACCTCGCGGGCCACCATGCCCGACTGGGCCATGGCGAGCGCGCTGCGCCGGGTGCCGAGCCGCAGGGTCGCGGTGGCGGCCGGAGTCTGCTCCGTGATCGGTTGACCATTCATGAGGTGATCGTCCCGGTGGTACTCGTGGGATGGCTGACGGTTCATCTGGCGCCCCCGCCCGAGGGCTGGGGGCCGCCGACGGGTGTGCCCGACACGGCGTGCACGGCCGCCGGGTCGAGGTCGAACAGCTCGCGCAGCGCGTCCGCGTAGGAGGCGCCGCCGGGCTCGGCGGCCAGCTGCTTCACCCGGACGGTCGGGGCGTGCAGCAGCTTGTCGACGACGCGGCGGACGGTCTGGGTGATCTCCGCGCGGGAGCGCTCGTCCAGGTCGGGCAGCCGGGAGTCCAGCCGGCCCAGCTCGGCGGAGACCACGCCGGAGGCCATCGCCCGCAGCGCGACCACGGTCGGCGCGATCCGGGCGGCCCGCTGGGCGGCGCCGAAGGCGGCCACCTCGTCGGCGACGATCCGGCCGACCTGGTCCACGTCACCGGCGCCGGGGGTGGCGGCGTGCGCGTGGGAGAGGCTCTCCAGGTCCACCAGCAGGGCGCCGGGCAGCTCGTGCACGGCGTGGTCGACGTCGCGCGGCATGGCCAGGTCGAGCAGGGCGAGCGGCTGGTCGGCGGTGCGGGCGGCGACCGCGGCGGCCACGTCCCCGGCCTTGACCACCACACCGGCCGCGCCGGTGCAGGAGATCACCAGGTCGACGTCGGCCAGCGCCTCCGGCACCTTGGCCAGGTCCAGGGTGCGGGCCACGCCGGAGCCGAGGATCTCGACCAGGCGCTCGGCGCGGGCCGGCGTCCGGTTGGCGATCAGCACGTCGGTGACGCCGCAGCGGACCAGGGTGGCGGCGGCCAGCGAGCTCATCGAGCCCGCGCCGACCACCAGCGCCCGCTTGCCGGCGATCCCGCCCGCGCCCGCCGCGACCTGCTCCAGGCCGAAGGTCACCAGCGACTGGCCGGCCTTGTCGATGCCGGTCTCGCTGTGCGCCCGCTTGCCGACCCGCAGCGCCTGCTGGAACAGCTCGTTCAGGCCGCGCCCGGCGGTGTGCTCCTCCTGCGCGGTGGCCAGCGCGTCGCGCAGCTGGCCGAGGATCTGGCCCTCGCCGACCACCATCGAGTCCAGGCCGCAGGCCACCGAGAACAGGTGGTGGACGGCGCGGTCCTCGTAGTGGACGTAGAGGTGGGAGGTCAGCTCCTCCAGGTCCACCCCGCTGTGGTGGGCGAGCAGCAGCGACAGCTCGGCGACGCCGGCGTGGAACTTGTCCACGTCCGCGTACAGCTCGATCCGGTTGCAGGTGTTGAGCAGCGCGGCCTCGGCGACGGTCGCGGTGGCGGCCGCGTCGTGCAGCAGCCGGGTCGGCACCTCACCGGTCAGCGCGGCGCGCTCCAGCACGCCGACCGGCGCCGTGCGATGGCTCAGTCCAACGACGAGAAGACTCACGCCCGCCCCCAGGTCCCACGGTTGTCCGTACTCATGAGGCCGCCCCGCACCGCTCGGCGGGTGCTCCGCACGACCTGCGCCCTGCGACTGACTCGCTCGCTCATGCGGGCATCACCGCGGGGAGATCGCCCTCCCCGCCCTTGCCGGGCTGGCCCTGCTCGGTCTGGTCCTTGGCCGCGGTCTCGGCGGTGCCACGGCCCTTGCCGTTGCCGCCCGCCGCACGGCGCAGCTTGGCGGCCGCCGCCCGGACCGGGCCCGGGGCGCGGTCCAGCACCGACTCGGTGCGGTCCGGCTCCTCGCCGGCCTTGCGCTGCTCGTGGAAGGCCAGGATCTGCAGCTCGATGGAGAGGTCGACCTTGCGCACGTCCACGCCGTCCGGGACGGTCAGCACGGTCGGGGCGAAGTTGAGGATGCTGGTGACGCCGGCCTCCACCAGCCGGTCGCAGACCTGCTGGGCGGCGCCGGGCGGGGTGGTGATCACACCGATCGAGACGTGCTGGCTCTCGACGATCGACTCCAGCTCGTCCATGTGCCGCACCGGCAGGCCGGCCGCGCTGCCGCCGACCACGTTCGGGTCGGCGTCCAGCAGGGCGGCCACCCGGAAGCCACGGGAGGCGAAGCCGCCGTAGTTGGCGAGGGCGTGGCCGAGGTTCCCGATGCCGACGATGACGACCGGCCAGTCCTGGGTCAGGCCCAGCTCGCGGGAGATCTGGTAGACGAGGTACTCGACGTCGTAGCCGACGCCGCGGGTGCCGTAGGAGCCCAGGTAGGAGAAGTCCTTGCGCAGCTTCGCCGAGTTCACGCCGGCGGCGGCGGCCAGCTCCTCGGAGGAGACCGTCGGCACCGAACGCTCGGAGAGCGCGGTGAGCGCGCGCAGGTAGAGGGGGAGGCGGGCGACGGTCGCCTCCGGGATGCCCCGGGCACGCGAGGGTCGGCGCGCGGCGCCCTGGTCGGGCGTCTGCGAACTGCTCTGTGGTGATCGGCCGATTGCCACGGTGCTCCTGTGGGTGAAGCTGGGCTTTGGCAGCCAGGCTATGCGTTTGTGAACGTGTGCACAAAGATGGTGTCCGTTTTGTCCCCACACAGTGATGCGCATCACGCCGTCGAACCCATAGCACCGCGCTCGGTCAGGAGGACGGCCGGGGCGGGCACCCCGGGCAGCCACGGGCCGTACGGCGCCTCCCGGCGCACCAGCGGGACGGGCGTGCCGGACGAACGGGAGCGGGCCCGGCCCAGCCGCGGCCAGGGCACCCGGGCCGCCTCGCGCAGCGGGCCCGCCCAGTCGTCCGGCGGGCAGGACGGGACGCCGACGCAGTGCCGCAGCAGCTCGGCGGTCACCCGGGCGTCGCCCAGCGCGGTGTGCGCCGGGTACCAGCCCAGGCCCGCCGCCTCCACGCAGGCCGCCAGGCCGTGGCCGCGGGCCTGCGGCAGGTGGGCGCGGGCCAGCCGCATCGTGCACAGCAGCGGCACGGGCGGCAGCGCGACCCCGATCCGGGCGAACTCGCGATCCAGGAATCCGTGGTCGCAGCTGACGTGGTGACCCACCAGCACCCGGCCGGCCAGCAGCTCCAGCAGCCGCGGGGCGATCTCCCGGAAGCGCGGGGCGCCCTCGACATCCGCCTGGTGTATCCGGTGCACATGGGTCGGACCGACCGGGCCCAGCGGGTCGAGCAGGGTGGCGAACTCCGCCTCCGGTCGCAGCCGCTCGTCCAGCAGGACCACCGCGATCTCGACCACCCGGTGCCGCCACGGGCTGCGGCCGGTCGCCTCCACGTCCACCACGGCGAAGCCCCGGGCGCCCGGCGGGGCTTCGGGCGTCCCAGGGGTCGGGCCGGGAAGCATGGCGGCACTCCTCGTGTGCTCAGCCCCCCTTGGGCGCAAACGCGTTCGATCGTAAGCCGACCAACCGGCCCCGACTCAAGCCGGACCGGGGTGTCTTTGACAACGATTCGGCGAACCGCCCCCCCCGCGCGGCGGGGGCGCCGCCCCGGCGCCGCCCCCCCCCCCCCCACCGCCCCCCCACCACCGCCGCCGGGGGTTTTTTTGCACACCGTGGCGCCCCCCCCCCCCCCCCGCGGGGGGGGGGCGGCGACGGTGGCGCGCGGGAACGGTCAGCCGCCGAGGGCGGCGCGCAGGCGGCGTTCGTCGACCCGCCAGAAGTCGTGCTGGCGGCCGTCGATCAGGGTCACCGGGATCTGCTCCCAGTAGCGCCGGTACAACTCCTCGTCCTGGGTGATGTCCTTCTCCTCGAAGGTCGCGCCCAGCTCGCCCGCCACCCGGACGATCACCTCCCGGGCGTCGTCGCACAGGTGGCAGCCGGGCTTGCCGACCAGGGTCACGGTGCGGTCGGCCGGCGCGGGCTTCGGGCTCTTGTCACGTCGCAGCAGTGGGCTCACCCGGCCATTGTCCGCCCGCCCGGCGGCCGCCCCACCGGGGCCCGGGACCGCCCGGTGTTCACCGCGCGGGCACGGCGCCGTCACGGCCGCCGCGCGCCCGGCTGGCTATGCTCGATGACATGGCCGTGCTCCGAAGGCTCACCCAGGCGAAGCGTTCCACCACCGAGCGGAGCGCCCTGGCGGGCGAGGCGGCCGCCGACGGCGCCGCCCCCCCCCCCCCCCCCCCCCCCGCGCCCCCCCCCCCCCCCCCGCCCCGCCCCCCCCCCCCCCCCGCCGCCCCCCCCCGCCCCCCCCCCCCCCCCGGGCGGGCCACCGCCCCCGCGGAGAGCACCGCGCCCACCGAGAGCGCCACCGAGAGCGCCGCGCCCGCCGCGGGCAGGCCCGGCAAGGCGCCCAAGGCCCCGGCCGAGAACCACACCCCCGAGCCGGGCGACCCGCGCGCCGCCGCGTTCTTCGACTGCGACAACACCATCCTGCGCGGGGCCGCGATCTTCTACCTCGGGGTCGGCCTCTACCGGCGCGGCTTCCTCACCCGCCGCGACATCGCCCGGTTCGCCTGGCAGCAGGCCTGGTTCCGGCTGAACGGCGCCGAGGACCCGGAGCACATCTCGGACGCCCAGCACACCGCGCTCGGCCTGGTCGCCGGGAAGCGCACCGCCGACCTGGAGGCGATCTGCGAGGAGGTCTTCGAACAGGTCGTGGCCGACAAGATCTGGCCCGGCACCCGCGCCCTGGTCCAGATGCACCTGGACGCCGGCCAGCGGGTCTGGCTGGTCACCGCCGCCCCGCTGGAGGTGGCCCGGGTGATCGCCCGCCGGCTCGGCATGACCGGCGCCCTGGGCACCGTCGCCGAGGCCGACGACGGCCTGTACACCGGCCGGCTGGTCGGCGAGCTGCTGCACGGCCCGGCCAAGGCGGCTGCGGTGCACGCGCTGGCCCGGCACGAGCGGCTGGACCTCGACCGCTGCGCCGCGTACAGCGACTCGGCCAACGACATCCCGATGCTCTCGCTGGTCGGCCACCCATACGTGGTGAACCCGGACGGCGCGCTGCGCCGCCACGCCCGGGCCCAGGGCTGGCGGGTGCGGGACTTCCGGACCGGCCGGAAGGCGGCCCGGGTGGGGCTGCCGGCGGCGGCCGCGCTCGGGGTGCTCGCGGGTGCGGCGGCCGCCGGGGTGGCCCTGAACCGCCGCCGCCGCTGCGCCTGACGGGCTCCCGCCACCCCCGGTCGCGCCCCCGCCGCCGGGCCTGTCCGCGCCCTCCCCACGGCCTTCCCGCGCGGGTGGCCGGCCGTCAACCAGGCCTCTGACCTGGCCCCTCGTACGGGCGAACTCCCGTTTCCGGTACGGCTTTCCGGCCCAATGAGCGAACCTGTCAGCCGGTGACCGGTTCTGATCGTTCGCCAGACCGGGAAAGTCGGGGGTTGCCAGGCCTCAAGACTGGGAAACCACCGGCCGGACCGCCGAATTGGTCACCCTGGGCGCCCGAACGGTCACGTTGAGCCGGATGAACGATGGCAGGTCCGGTCAGAGTCAGCCGAATATGCGCGATAAATGGATCCCAAACGACCACTTCGACCACACGGTGTAGCTGTCATTGCACAAAGCGTTATTCTCTCCTGGATGCACGTCACCCACGCGCCCCGCTCGAACGGGCGGCGCGGGAGTGCTCTCCGCGCAGGCGGAGGTGATCCGTCCACAGTTCTGCCTCTGGGAGTCCCGTGTACCCACCCGTCCGGAACGACGCGCCTGCACCCTCCCGCCCGTCGTCCGCGCCCCTGCGCCCCCGCACCGGCCTCCGCGGCCGCCCCGTCGCCGACCGGCAGATCTCCACCGGCCTGGACCTGCTGCGCAACCTGCTCCGCAGCCAGCTCGCCGCCTCGCCCCAACTCGTGCCCGCCGGCACCCCGTTCGGCCACCCGCACGGCTCCGGCCTGGCACTGCGCACCACCGCCGCCGGCTCCACCGGCACCGGCTCGCGCGGCCGCACCGGCAGCACCGGCGTCGGCCGCGGCCGTGCCCGGACCGCGCCGAGCCCCGGCTACGAGACCGAGCACAACCCGATCATGGAGCTGGTCGAGCGGGCCCAGGCCGGCGAGAGCGAGGCCTTCGGCCGGCTCTACGACCACTACGCGGACACCGTCTACCGCTACATCTACTACCGGGTCGGCAGCCGGGCCACCGCCGAGGACCTCACCAGCGAGACGTTCCTGCGCGCGCTGCGCCGGATCGGCACCTTCACCTGGCAGGGCCGGGACTTCGGCGCCTGGCTGGTGACCATCGCCCGCAACCTGGTCGCCGACCACTTCAAGTCCAGCCGCTTCCGGCTGGAGGTGACCACCGGCGAGATGCTCGACTCCAACGAGTGCGAGCGCAGCCCGGAGGAGTCGGTGCTGGAGTCGCTCTCCAACGCCGCCCTGCTGGACGCGGTGCACCGGCTCAACCCGCAGCAGCAGGAGTGCGTGACGCTCCGCTTCCTCCAGGGGCTCTCGGTGGCCGAGACCGCGCGGATCATGGGCAAGAACGAGGGTGCCATCAAGACCCTCCAGTACCGCGCCGTCCGCACCCTGGCCCGGCTGCTGCCGCCGGACGCCCGGTGAGGCCGCGGTGACCGGGGGAGGCATAGCCGGCGGGCGGCCCGACGGGCCGTCACCATCCGTACCCGACCGACACGTCCGGGTGAACGGTCGATCCGATGATCAGCCGTGCGTAACCCACCGCCCACACCACTCGTTGGCCAGCGTGCAAGTCCCCACCAGGCGTACGGTCAAGCCGAATTGCGACCTGTCACCCGATGGAGTGGCTTTGGCCCGCCGAGGCAACCGTCCGGCAGGCCGGGGTGTCGACAACGACGAAGGGAGGTGTGGCCCGTGACGGCAAACGTGCTGGAGCACCGACGGGCGAAGGCCTTCGCCGAGGCGCTGGAGGCCCACCGGGCGGAGCAGCGCGGCGCAGCGGACGCCGAATCGGCCAACACCGCTGCCACCGGCGCCGGTTCGGTCGCGATGGCCCAACTGGTCGGCCTGACCGACGCACTGGGCGCGATGCCCGGACCAGCGCTGGACCCGGAGGTACGGACCGTCCAACGCGCGCAGCTGATGGCCGCGTTCGAGCAGGCCTTCGCCGGCGGACCGGGCGCCACAGTGCCCCGCCAACGCCGGCACCGGGCCATCCGGACGGCGCCGCGCGGCCGCTGGAGCCGCCGGTTCGCGATCGGCGGACTGGTCGCCGGACTGGCCGTCGGCAGCCTCGCCGGCGCCGCCGCCGCCAGCTCCAACGCCCTCCCCGGGGACACGCTGTACGGCATGAAGCGCGGCCTCGAAGGGCTCAGGCTCGACCTGGCGGACACCGACTCCGAGCGCGGCGAACTGCTGCTCGACAACGCCGCCACCAGGCTCGGCGAGGCCAAGACCCTGGTCGGCCACCCCGGCCCGGCCACCGGGCTCAGCCCGGGCACCGTCGAACGGGTCCGCCGCGCGCTGGACGACATGCACGCCGACGCCATCAAGGGCCGCGAGCTGCTCCGCTCGGTCTACCGCAGCAACGGCTCGCTCGGCCCGATGCGCGCCCTGGCCGGCTTCGCCCAGGGCGAGGACGGCCGCTGGACCGAACTGGCGGGCCAGCTGCCCGTCCAGCTCACCCAGCAGGCCCACCTGGTCGACCAGCTCTTCGACGACATAAGCGAGGACGTCGCGCCCCTGCGCCTGGCCCAGCCCACCGCCAAGAGCGGTGGCCCGGCCGGCACCGGAGCGGGCGGCGACACGGCCGGCCCGGCCACCGGCGGCGCCCCCGCCGACACCCCGGCGAACGGCTCCGGCACCGCGCCCGGCGAACGCCCGGCCCAGGGTGGCGGCACCGGCGCGAGCAGCGGCGGCAACAACCGCCCCGGCGGCACCGAGCGGGCCCCCGCCAGTACCGGCTCCAGCACGCCCGGCGGCATCGGCGCCAAGGGCGGCGGCCTGCCCAGCACCCTGCCCAGCAGCGCGCCGGACGCCGTCAACGGGCTCGTCGGGGACCTCACCAGCGGGCTCACCGGCGGCAAGACCTCGCCGAGCGCCGTCCCGGCCCCGCCGCAGGCACCGCAGCAGCCCTCCGGCACACCCAGCGCCCCGGCCGCCGGCCAGCCGCAGGGCGTCGAGGTGCCCCCGCTGATCCCGGGCCTGCTGCCCGGGCGGCGCCCAGTCTCTTATACCC
>NZ_JBHWIJ010000276.1:0-11321 GCF_042732255.1 Kitasatospora sp. NPDC059803
ACTTCTCTCGCGAGCCGGGCCGGCCGCTGTCGTTTCCGGACCTTTTCGGGTGCCCTCGGGGCAAGTTGACGATACGTCAGGCGCGTTGGTGGGCCGGTTCAGATCCGGTGGGCGGGCAGCCCGTGCTGGGCGGCGGTCAGCAGCTCGTGCATCCGCTGCCCGAAGTCCTCGGTGTCGGCGGCCGGTTCGGGGAAGACCAGGCGGACGTCGCGGTGGCCGTGCGGGTGGTCCAGGCGCAGGACCAGGCCGTGGCGGTCCAGGGCGAGCGGGCGGACCTCCGGGTGCTGGGCGAGCAGGTCCGGGTCGAGCAGCCGGGTGAGGACGGCGAGGGCGTCGGCGTGGTCGTCGGCGAGGTGGGTGAGCATGGCGGCCTCGTAGCGGGCCAGCGGGTCGGGTGCGGCGTGGGCGAGGTCGCCGGCGGTGAGTGCGCCGGTGCCGTACGGGGTGGAGAGGACGGCGTGGGCGACGTCCACGCGCAGGTGGACGCTGAGGCCGTCGTCGGCGAGGTGGGCCAGGTGCAGTCGGCCGGCCAGGGTGAGGCGGGCGCGGATCCGGTCGCGGACGGCGACGGGGGAGATGTCGGTGACGTCCAGGACGACGGCGAGTCCGTCGGTGGCGCGGGCGGCGGCGGTGGCGAGCGGGTCGCCCAGCGGGGCGCGCAGGCGCAGCCGGGAGCCGTGGACGGAGACCGGGGTGTCGAGGTCGTGGTGCTCGCCGCAGGCGCGGACGGTGAGCGAGGAGGTCGCGCTGAGCAGGCTCTGGACCCGCTCGGCGGTGGTGGGTTCGGGCACCTCGGCGTCGCCGGCGGGCAGGCTCATGACGGACCTCCAGTTAGTTAGGTGAGCCTAACCTAATCTCCGCTCGGAGGTGTGGCAAGTGGCGCGGCCAAGGTCGCTGCCGTCGGGGGTAGAAAGCGCTTGCAAGTATCTGCGGATGTCTCGTATTGTCGACGCCGGTAGTTGCATGCGCAACGGTTCTCTCTGGAAAGCGGTCCCTCATGCCCCTCGCGCTCCTGGCGCTGGCGATCAGCGCCTTCGGCATCGGCACCACCGAGTTCGTGATTATGGGCCTGCTGCCCGAGGTCGCCAGCGACTTCTCGGTCGCCATCCCCACCGCCGGTCTGCTGATCTCCGGCTACGCGCTCGGCGTCGTGGTCGGCGGCCCGCTGCTCACCATCCTCGGCACCCGCGCCCCCCGCAAGGGCATGCTGCTGACGCTGATGGGCCTGTTCGTGGTGGGCAACCTGATCGCGGCCGTCGCCCCCGCCTTCGGGCTGCTGATGGTCGGGCGGATCGTCAGCGCCTTCGCGCACGGCGCGTTCTTCGGCATCGGCTCGGTCGTCGCCGCCGACCTGGTCGCCCCGCACAAGCGGGCCGGCGCCATCGCCCTGATGTTCACCGGCCTCACCGCCGCCAACGTGCTGGGCGTCCCGATGGGCACCCTGCTCGGCCAGCACTTCGGCTGGCGCTCCACGTTCTACGTCGTCGCCGGGCTCGGCCTGCTCGGCCTCGCCGGAATCGCGGCGCTGGTGCCCGTCCAGCCGCGGACCGGCGCCGCCCGGCTCGGCCCCGAACTGGCCGTCTTCCGGACCCTGCGGCTCTGGCTCGCGCTCGCCATGACCGTGCTCGGCTGGGGCGGCATCTTCGCGATGTTCACCTACATCACGCCGATGATGACCGAACTGGCCGGCTTCGCCCCGAGCAGCGTCACCTGGCTGCTCTTCCTGTTCGGCGTCGGCCTGTTCGTCGGCAACCTGCTGGGCGGCTGGTTCGCCGACCGCGCGCTGATGCGCAGCCTCACCGTGATCCTCGCGGTGCTCGCGGTGCTGCTGTTCGCCTTCACCTTCGCCGCGCACAGCAAGCCGGCCGCGATCGTCCTCATCCCGCTGATCGGGCTGTTCGGCTTCGCGACCGTCGCGCCGCTGCAGAAGCGGGTCATGGACCAGGCGGCGGGCGCGCCGACACTGGCCTCGGCCGCCAACATCGCCGCGTTCAACCTGGGCAACGCGCTCGCCGCCTGGCTCGGCGGACTGGTCATCTCCGGCGGCCTCGGCTACGACGCGCCGAACTGGGTGGGCGGGCTGCTCACCGCGGTCGCCCTCGGGGTGACGGTGTTCGCGGCGGCGCTGGACCGGCGCGGCGCGGCGGGCGAGGGGCGGGTCGTGGCGCGCTCGGGTGCCCCGGCCGAGCAGGGCGTGCCCGCGGGGAGGTGAGCTTCGGCCGAGCAGGGCGTGCCCGTGGGGAGGTGAACGACGGGGACGGCGGAGGGCCCGGACGCGTGGCGTGCGTCCGGGCCCTTGCGGTGGTCGGGCTGCTCGACGCTGTTTCAGGCGACGACGGCCTGGGCGTCGATCTCGACCAGCATCGGCTCCTGCGGCAGCTCGACGAAGATCGTGGTGCGGCAGGGCTTCACGCCGCCGGGCTTGATGTTCTCGTCGATGAACTCGGCGTACACCTCGTTCATCAGCGGGAAGTCCGCCCGCTTGGTGAGGTAGACCCGGAACATCACCACGTCCTCGATGGTGGCGCCGCCGGCCTCGACGATCGCCTTGACGTTCTCCAGCGTGCGCCGGGTCTGCGCCTTCACGTCGCCGTGGTACAGGTACTCGCCGGTCGCCGGGTCCTGCGGGCCCTGGCCGGAGACCTGGAGGATCGGGCCCTTGCGGACGCCCTGGGAGAACATCCAGGCGGGGGCGGGGGCGCCGTCGGTGCGGATCTCGGTCTTGCCGTTGGTCGGGTGCTGCTCGGTCATGGGGTTCCTTACGTTCTGACGGTTGATCAGTTGTGGTCCGGGCGACCGCAGTCGGCCGAGATGGCGCGGGTGGTGGCGAGCAGCTGCGGGAGGAGGTCCAGCACCTGCTCGTAGGGGAGGACGACGTCCGGGACGGAGATGGACGCGGCGGCGACGACCCGGCCGCTGGCGTCCCGGATCGGGGCGGCCACGCAGTTGATGAACGCCTCGTGCTCGGCGTGGTCCTGCGCCCAGCCCTGGACGGCGACCTTCTCCAGCTCGGCGAGCAGCGCCTCGGGCGTGCTGAGGGTGCGCGGGGTGTGCGGGGTGAAGTCGATCCCGGCGGCCACCCGGCGGCGTTCGGGCAGCGGCAGGTCGGCGAGCAGCACCTTGGAGACGGCGGCGCTGTGCAGGGCGGCGCGCAGACCGATCCGGGAGTACATCCTGACGGGGTGCCGGGAGTCGAACTTGTCGATGTAGACGACCTCGCCGCCCTCGTACGCGGCCAGGTGCACGGTCTGGCCGGTGGTGGCGTTCAGCTCGGCCAGGTGCGGGGCGGCGATCCGGCGGACGCCGCGCTGTTCCAGGGCGAGGCCGGAGAGGGCGAACAGGCCGGCGCCCAGGTGGTAGCGGTAGGCGGCGTCACGGTAGACGAACCGTTCCTCCTCCAGGCTCTGGAGCAGTCGGAGCACGGTCGTCTTGTGGACGCCGAGCACCTCGGCCAGCTGGTCGAGGGAGCGCTCGCCCTCGCCGAGTTCGGCGAGCAGGCGCAGGGCGCGGGTGACGGTCTGGCTCATCGTGCTCCGCCGGGGTCGTTCGGGCTCGGGTTGGTGCTCATTGTGCCCGGGCCCGCCGGGTGCCGCGGGACCGGTCCGCGGGGACGGCCGGGCCGGTGATGCCCTCCACCGAGACCCGGGTGGCGGCCCAGTCGGCGGGCGAGGCGTCGAGCAGCGCGGCCACCACGGCGGCGGGCGGCAGTTCGGCCTGGTCGCCGTGGGCGGTCAGCGCGCAGGCGGCGCTCAGGTGGCCGAGCCGCAGCCGGCGGCGCTGGTCCAGGCCGCGGACGGTGCCGGCCAGGTAGCCGGCGGCGAAGGCGTCGCCCGCGCCGGTGGCCTCGACCACCTCGACGGCCAGGGCCGGTTCGCTCACCGACGTGCCGTCCCGCTCCAGGGCGGTGACCAGCCGGGCGGCGTCCTTGACCACCACGGTGGCCGGGGAGGCGAAGCGGCGGCGCAGCGCGACCGGCTCCCCGGTGCCGAACGCGGCCTCGGCCTCGTCGGCGCCGATCAGCAGCAGGTCGGCGGCGTCCAGCAGCGGCGGCAGGACGGCCGGGTCGCGGTCGTGCCAGAGTGCGGGGCGCCAGTTGAGGTCGAAGCTGACGGTCCGCTCCGGGCGGCGGTCGGCGAGCAGGGCGCGCAGCAGCGCCAGGCAGTCGTCGGAGAGCGCGGCGGTGATGCCGGACAGGTGCAGCAGGCGGGCGCCGGACAGCAGCCGGACGGCCGCCGGGTCGGCCAGCAGGGCGGGGGAGAGCGCGGCGGCCGCGGAGCCGCGCCGGTGGTAGTGCAGCCGGCTGCGGCCGGGGCCGAGGTCGTGGTGGTGGCCGGTGGCGCCGCCGACCTCCTTGAGGTACAGGCCGGTGGGGCGGTGCGGGTCGACGGCGACCGCCGAGACGTCCACGCCGCGGGCGGCGACCTCGGCGAGCAGCCGACGGCCGAAGCCGTCGTCGCCGACCCGGCTGATCCAGGCGGTCGGCACGCCGAGCGCGGCCAGCGCGCCGGCCACGTTGGACTCCGCGCCGCCGACCGACAGTCGGAAGTTCTCCACGGCCTCCAGCGGGCCCGGCCGGTCCGGCAGCAGCACCGCCATGGACTCGCCCACGCACACGGCCGTCGGGGAAGGACCGGGGCGGGCCGGGCCCGGGGTGTCCTGTCGCGGCATCTGCTGGGCTCCTCCGTCTGCGGCGGCCGTTCCGTTGACCGTGATCCGGCGCCGATGCTAGAACCGTCATGCCAACATGTGCAACCCTCATTGCACATGTTGCAACACGGCAGATGGAGGAAGACGGTGGAGCAGACCTTCGCAAGCATCGGCACCGGGCCGGGCATCGACGACGGCGCGGTGGCGGCCCTCGCCGACGAGACGCTCGACTGGCGGTTCAAGGCCGCCCCGCCGGAGGCCTGGGGGCACTCCGTCCGCGACTGGCTGGCCACTGGGCCCACCCTCACCGGGCTCGGCACCCCGCTGCTCACCCTGGACGGCGCCGCGCTCGACCACAACCTGCGCACCATGGCCGACTGGTGCGCCAAGGCCGGGGTCGCGCTCGTGCCGCACGGCAAGACCACCATGGCGCCCGCCCTCTGGCAGGCGCAGCTCGCCGCCGGCAGCCACGGCATCACCCTCGCCAACCTGCCGCAGGTGCGCGTCGCCCGGGCCTTCGGAGTCGAGCGGATCCTGCTCGCCAACACCCTGCTCGACCCGGCCGGACTGGCCTGGCTCGCCGCCGAACTGGCCGCCGACCCGGCGTTCGCCTTCGTCTCCTGGGTGGACTCCACCGAGAGCGTCCGGCTGATGGACGAGGCGCTGCGCGCCGCCGGGGCCCAGCGGCCCGTCGAGGTCCTGGTCGAACTCGGCGGACCCGGCGGGCGCACCGGCGCCCGCGGCGTCGACGCGGCCGTCGAGATCGCCGCCGCCGTGCTGCGCGCGCCCACCCTGCGCCTCGCGGGCGTCGGCGGCTACGAGGGCGCGCTCGCCCACGACGCCACCGCCGACGGGCTGGCCACCGTCCGCGGCTACCTCAAGGCGCTCGCCGACCTGCACGGCCGGCTCGCCCGCGCCTACCCGGACGACGCCCGGCCGATCGTGACGGCCGGCGGCAGCGCCTACTTCGACCTGGTCGTCGAGGAACTCGCAGGCCTGCCGGAAGCCCTCGTGGTCCTGCGCTCGGGCGCGTACATCGCCCACGACGACGGCTTCTACCGGGGCATCTCGCCGCTGGTCCGGGGCGCCGGCGCCACGCCGTTCCGCAGCGCGCTGCACGGCTGGGCCCGGGTGGTGTCCCGGCCCGAGCCGCAACTGGCCCTGCTGGACGCCGGCAAGCGCGACCTGCCCTTCGACGAGGGCCTGCCCGAGCCGCAACACGTGCGCGGCGGCGCCGAGTTGACCGGCACTGCGGCCCGGATCACCGCACTCAACGACCAGCACGCCTTCCTGCGCGACGCGGGCGACCTCGCCCCGATCGGCGCGGTGCTGCGACTCGGCGTCTCCCACCCGTGCACGGCCTTCGACAAGTGGACCGCGATCCCGGTGCTCGACTCCGCCGACGCGGCCGAGCCGAAGGTCACCGGGCTGGTCAGGACGTTCTTCTGATGGCGGGCGGCAGAGCGCCCGACACCGTCTTCCGGGGCGCCACCGTCGTCGACGGCACCGGCGCGGACCGCTACCGGGCGGACGTGCGGATCACCGACGGGCTGATCACCGGGATCGGCCCCGGCCTCGACGCGCCGACGGTGGTGGACGCCGACGGGCTGGTCCTCGCCCCCGGCTTCATCGACATGCACGCCCACTCCGACCTCGCCCTGCTGCTCGAACCCGAGCACCCGGCCAAGGTCACCCAGGGCGTCACCTGCGAGGTCCTCGGCCAGGACGGCCTGTCCTACGCCCCGGTGGACGACACCACCCTGCCCGCGCTGCGCCGCCAACTGGCCGGCTGGAACGGCGATCCGGAGGCCTTCGACTGGGACTGGCGCGGCGTCGCCGACTACCTGGACCGGATCGACCGCACCGGCGTCGCCGTCAACGCCTGCTACCTCGTCCCGCACGGCTCGCTGCGGATGCTCGCCATGGGCTGGGCCAACCGGCCGCCCACCCCGGCCGAACTCGACCGGATGCGCCAGGAGTTGGCGCAGGGCCTGCTGGACGGCGCGGTCGGCATGTCCAGCGGCCTCAGCTACACCCCCGGGATGTACGCGGACACCGCCGAGCTGGTCGAGCTGTGCACCGTGGTCGCGGCCTACGGCGGCTTCCACGCCCCGCACCAACGCTCGTACGGCGCAGGCGCGTTGGATGGCTACGCGGAAATGGTGGAGATCGCCCGGCGGACCGGCTGCGCGCTGCACCTGACCCACGCCACGATGAACTTCGGCGTCAACCGGGGCCGGGCCGGCGAACTGCTGGAACTGGTCGACCAGGCACTCGCCGACGGCGTCGACCTCACCCTGGACAGCTACCCCTACCTGCCCGGCTCCACCACCCTGGCCGCCCTGCTGCCCAGTTGGGCCACCGAGGGCGGCCCGGAAGCGACCCTCACCCGGCTCGCCGACCCGGCCGCCCGCGAGCGGATCCGGTACGAGGTGGAGGAGAAGGGCAGCGACGGCTGCCACGGCGTCGTCACCGACTGGGCGACGATCCAGATCTCCGGCGTCCGGACGGCCGAGCTGGCGCGGACGGTCGGCCGGACCGTCGCCGAACTCGCCGCCGAGCAGGGCCGCAGCGGGACGGAGGTCTTCCTCGACCTGCTGCGCCGCGACGAACTGGCCACCACGATCCTCCAGCACGTCGGGCACGAGGAGAACGTCCGGGCGATCATGCGCCACCCGGCGCACACCGTCGGCAGCGACGGGCTGCTGGTCGGCGCCCGGCCGCACCCGCGCGCCTGGGGCACCTTCCCCCGCTACCTCGGCCACTACAGCCGGGAGTTGGGCGTGCTGACGCTGGAGGAGGCCATCGCCCGGATGACCGGCCGGCCCGCCGCCCGGCTCGGGCTGCACCGGCGCGGCCTGATCGCCCCCGGCCACCACGCCGACCTGGTGCTCCTCGACCCCGAGAAGGTCCGGGACGCCGCCACCTTCGAGCACCCCCGGCTGCCCGCCGAGGGCGTCCAGCACGTGTACGTCAACGGCACCGCCGTCGTCCGGCAGGGCCGCACCACGGGCGCCCGGCCCGGGCGTGCCCTGCGCCGCACCGACCGAGGAACCAGATCCCTGTGAATCCCCCCTCCGTGAATCCTCCCTCCGTGAACCCCCTCGCCGACCTGCGGGACGACCCGGTGATCGCCGTGGTCCGCGCGCCCCGCATCCCGGACGCGGCCGCGCTGTGCGCCGCGCTCGCCGACGGCGGCATCAACTGGACCGAATTCACCTACACCACACCGGAGGTGACGACGCACCTGCGGCGTGCCGCGGACGCGGGCTGGCGGGTCGGCGTGGGTACCGTGCTGACCGCCGAGCAGGCCGAGCGCGGGGTCGCGAGCGGGGCGTCCTTCCTGGTCACCCCCGGCTGCCGGCCCGAGGTGGCGCAGGCCGCCCGGGCCGCCGGGGTGCCGGTGGTGCTCGGGGCG
Organism: Kitasatospora sp. NPDC059803; assembly: GCF_042732255.1. Taxonomy (NCBI): domain Bacteria; kingdom Bacillati; phylum Actinomycetota; class Actinomycetes; order Kitasatosporales; family Streptomycetaceae; genus Kitasatospora; species Kitasatospora sp. NPDC059803. Next base: position 8,066 of record NZ_JBHWIJ010000276.1, read on the forward strand.
CTCACCCCGACCGAGGTGGCCCGGGCGGTGGACCTCGGGGCCGCCGCCGTGAAGATCTTCCCGGCCCGGGCGTTCGGCCCCGGCTACTTCAAGGACCTGCGCGGCCCGTACCCGGACGTCCCGCTGGTGGCCTCCGGCGGGGTGAACGCGGGCAACGCCGCCGACTTCCTGGCGCACGGCGCGCTCGCGGTCTGCGCGGGCACGGACGTGGTGCCGCCGGACGCGGTCGCGGCGGGGGACTGGGCGGAGATCACCCGGCGGGCCCGGGCGTTCACCGCGGCGTGCGCGGTGGCCAGGGCCTGAGGGGCCGGCGGGTGGCGGGGTGCCGGGGCGGCGGTCGGCGGACTGTCGGGGCTGTCGGGACGGCCGTCGGCGGGTAGTAGGGACGGCTGGTCGGTGGGCTGTCGGGACGGCCGGGGATGGGCGAGAATCGTGCTCCCCAGCCCCAACCCCGGCCCCAGCCCTGGCCCCCGGATCCGGCAGGAGGACCCACCCCCATGACCTCGCCCCGCCCCGGCCCCGACTGGCTGGCCGACGCCGTCCTGTACCAGATCTACCCGCAGAGCTTCGCGGACTCCGACGGCGACGGCATCGGCGACTTCGCCGGCATCGCCGCGCACCTCGACCACCTCGCCTGGCTCGGCGTCGACACCGTCTGGCTCAACCCCTGCTTCGCCTCCCCGTTCCGCGACGCCGGCTACGACGTCGCCGACTACCTCGCCCCGGCCCCGCGCTACGGCGGTACCGAGGACCTGGTCGTGCTGGTCGAGGCCGCCCGCCGCAAGGGCATCCGGATCCTGCTCGACCTGGTCGCCGGCCACACCTCCGACCGCCACCCCTGGTTCCTGACCGCCGCCGAGGACCCGGCCGACCACCGGTACATCTGGTCCGACCAGCGGGTGGACGGCTTCGTCGCCTCGCCCGGCAGCCGCCCCGGCTGGTACCGGCCGAACTTCTTCGACTGCCAGCCCGCGCTCAACTTCGGCTACGCGCGCCCCAGTTCCGGTGAGCCCTGGCGCCAGCCGGTGGACGCCGAGGGCCCGCGCGCCAACCGGGCGGCCCTGCGCGACATCATGGCGCACTGGCTCGGCCTCGGCCTGGCCGGCTTCCGGGTCGACATGGCCTCCTCGCTGGTCAAGGACGACCCGGGCCTGGTGGAGACCGCCAAGCTGTGGACCGGGCTGCGGGACTGGCTGGACCGCGCCCACCCGCAGGCCGCGCTGTTCGCCGAGTGGGGCGATCCGGCGGCCGCCGTCGCGGCGGGCTTCCACGCGGACTTCTTCCTGCAGTTCGGCGGCGCCGACCGCGGCCTGCCGCTGCGCTCGCTGTGGAACAACGGCGCCGGCACGGTCGAGGAGTTCTGGCAGCAGGGCCCGTGCTACTTCGAGGCCGAGGGGCGAGGCACCCCGCAGGTGTTCCTGGACGCCTGGCGCGCCGCCGCCGAAGCGACCGAGGGCGTCGGCCACATCGCCCTGCCCACCGCCAACCACGACTTCTCCCGGCTGGCCACCGGCCCGCGCACCGACGAGCAACTCGCCGCCGCCTTCGCGTTCCTGTTCACCTGGCCCACCCTGCCGGCCGTCTACTACGGCGACGAGATCGGCATGCGCTACCTGCCCGGACTGCCCGACGTCGAGGGCAGCGTGCTCGGCCCGCGGTACAACCGGGCCGGCTCGCGGACCCCGATGCAGTGGGAGCCCGGGCCGGCGGCGGGCTTCTCCAGCGCGCCGCCCGAGCGCCTCTACCTGCCCGTCGACCCGGACCCGCGGCGCCCGGACGTGCTCTCGCAGCGGGCCGATCCGACCTCGCTGCTGCACACCGTCCGGCGGCTGATCGCGCTGCGCCGGGCGCATCCGGGGCTGGGCGCCTCCGGCGGGGTGGAGGTCCGCCGCGCGGGGTACCCGCTGGTGTACACCCGGGCCGGACGGTACCTGGTGGCGGTGAACCCGCGCCGGGAGCCGGGGGTGGTGCGGCTGGAGCACGGCGGGGCGCGCCCGCTGGAGGTGCGGGGCGTTCGGGTGGCGGACGGGGAGCTGCGGGCGGACGGCTTCTCGTACGGCGTGTTCGAGCTGTCCTGAGCGTTCGGCGGTGGCCCCCGCTGGGGCGGGCGGCTTTCGATCGGCGTCAGATAGTTGTAAGCTACATCCATAGATGGTTGCATTTACCACCTGACGTGGGTGCACGTGACACCCTTGATGGTTGCATTTACCACTTATCTCCACTCGACGCCACCGGAGGACGGTGCGAACGCCATGAGCACACCCCAGACCCCCGCCGCAGCGCCCGCCCTGGGGCACTCGCTCAAGCACCTCGCCGTCCACCTGATCACCCCGCTGCTGATGTGCCTCGGCATGGCGCTCGCCTACCAGGGCGCCTTCCACCAGCCCGAGCCGCACCACCTGAAGGTCGCCGTGGTCGGCACCACCCCGCAGGCGCAGGGCCTGGCACAGGCGATCCAGACCAAGGCCGGGGCGGCGGTCGACGTCCGCACCCTGCCCGACCGGGCGACCGCCGAGCAGCAGCTGCGCGACCGCGATCTGGTGGGGGCCTTCCTCCCGGACGCCAGGAGCCCCGAACTGCTCGTCGCCAAGGGGAACTCGGACACCTCGGCGGTGGCCGCCACGGCGGTGTTCAGCAACGTCACCGACCGGCAGGGCGTGCCGCTGCACGTCACCGACCTCACCACCCCGGCCGAGGGCGACCCGACCGGCCAGGGCCTGTTCTTCCTGCTGGTCGCGCTGAGCATCGGCTCCTACGCCAGCGTCGCCGTGATCGGCGCGGCCGGCGCCGGGCTGAGCATGCGGATCCGGGCGTTGGTCGGCGTGGCGGTGTCGCTGGTGGTGAGCGTGATCGGGATCGTCACCGCCGGACCGGTCTTCCATGTGGTCGACCACGACCTGGCCGCGGTGTGGGCGCTCGGCTGGCTCTACTCGGCGGGCATCGTCCTGATCGGCATCGGCCTGCACAGCTTCCTGAAGAAGTGGACCACCCTGGCCCTGATGGTGCTGTTCGTGATGCTGAACTTCACCAGCTCCGGCGGCATCTTCCGGCCCGAGCTGCAGAATGGCTTCTTCGGCGCGCTGCACGGCTTCTGGACCGGCGCCGGCTTCCTGGAGGGCGCGCGCAGCATCCTGTACTTCGACGGCGGCGCGGGCCTCGGCGGGCACGTCGTGACCCTGGTGGTCTGGCTGCTGCTGGGCGGGGCCGCGCTGGTGGCCGCCGCCCTCCCCCCAGAGCGCGGGCGCCCGGCGGGGGC
>NZ_JBHWIJ010000276.1:11331-11581 GCF_042732255.1 Kitasatospora sp. NPDC059803
GGGGGGGGGGGGCGGGGGGGGCAGTGTGGAGACGGGGGTGGGGGGGGTGGGGGGGGGGGGGCCGGGGGGGGGCCCCCCCGCCCCCCCCGGCGCCCGCGCGCGCCGGGCGGTGGAGAGCCCGGTGGAGGCCGAGGAGGAGATGGCGGAGGCGGTCGCGGTCTGACCGCACCGCACGTGAGTACTCCATCCGGCGCTGAGGGCATCGGCACCGGGTGGGGACCGACGGCCCGCGCCCGGCTCTGGACAAGCC
>NZ_JBHWIJ010000277.1:0-5491 GCF_042732255.1 Kitasatospora sp. NPDC059803
TCGGACGCGGCGGGGATGCGGACCCGGGCGGTGCGGGACGGGGACTTCTGGGTGCTGAACGGGGTGAAGCGCTGGATCACGAACGCGGGTGTCTCCGAGTTCTACACGGTGATGGCGGTGACGGATCCGGAGCTGCGGTCGAAGGGGATTTCGGCGTTCGTGGTGGAGAAGGGCGACGAGGGGGTGTCGTTCGGTGCGCCGGAGAGGAAGTTGGGGATCAAGGGTTCGCCGACGCGTGAGGTGTACTTCGACAATGTGCGGATTCCTGCGGATCGGATGATCGGTGCGGAGGGGACGGGTTTCGCGACGGCGATGCGGACGTTGGACCACACGCGGGTGACGATCGCGGCGCAGGCGGTGGGGATCGCGCAGGGGGCGTTGGACTACGCGAAGGGGTATGTGAAGGAGCGGCGGCAGTTCGGGAAGGCGATCGCGGAGTTCCAGGGTGTGCAGTTCATGCTGGCGGACATGGCGATGAAGCTGGAGGCGGCGCGGCAGTTGACGTATGCGGCGGCGGCGAAGTCGCAGCGTGGGGACGGGGATCTGACGTTCTTCGGGGCGGCGGCGAAGTGCTACGCGTCGGATGCGGCGATGGAGATCACGACGGACGCGGTGCAGTTGCTGGGCGGGTACGGGTACACGCGGGACTACCCGGTGGAGCGGATGATGCGGGACGCGAAGATCACCCAGATCTACGAGGGGACCAACCAGGTCCAGCGCATCGTCATGGCCCGCAACCTGCCGTAACAGCCTCTCCGAGGTGCACCGACGGCCGGGCCGAGCACCCGGTCCGGCCGTTCGGGGCCGATGCTATGTTCCGGGAATGAGCGAGAAGGAAGAGCAGGACCTGCCCATGAACGACGGGCCCGCCAAGCCGGCGATGCGCGAGGCGCTCGTCGCCGCGGCCTTCGAGCTCTTCCTGGAACGCGGCTTCGAGCAGACCACCATCGACGACATCGTCTCGCTCGCCGGGGTCGGCCGGCGCTCCTTCTTCCGCTACTTCCCGGCCAAGGAGGACGTGGTCTTCCCGGACCACGAGCGCAGCCTCGCCGAGATGACGGAGTTCCTGGAGTCCGGCACCGGCGAGGAGGACCCGGTCAAGCACGCCTGCGACGCGGCCCGGCTCGTCCTGCGGATGTACGCCGAACAGCCCTCCTTCTCCGTCCAGCGCTACCGCCTCACCCGCAAGGTCCCCGGCCTGCGGGCGTACGAGCTCTCCGTGGTCTGGCGCTACGAGCACACGCTCGCGGCCTACCTGCGCGGCCGGTTCGCCGACCGCCCGGACGGCCCGCTGCGCGCCGACGTGACCGCCGCCGCCGTTGTCGCCGCGCACAACCACGCCTTGCGCACCTGGCTGCGCTCGGGCGGCGAGAGCGACTGGGTGGTCGAGGTCGACGCGGCGATGGCCTTCGTCACCGGCACCTGGAACGACCGCCCGGGCGGGGAGTCCGGGGGGTCCGGGGAGCCCGCGGAGTCCGGGGCGGACGATGTGGTGGTGCTGGTCGCCAGCCGCCGGGCGCCGCTGTGGCGGATGGTCCAGGGCATCGAGAGCGCGCTCGGCGACGCCCGCCGGCTCTGACCGCCCGCTGTTGGCCCCGGCCGCCGTCGACGCCCACCCGCTCCGGTCGCCAGCCGCCCCGGAGGGCGCTCTCACCCGAACGGCGCAACTCCGCTCGTCCGGCGCCCGGCTGACGGGCCGCACGCCGTGCGGGCCGCCCGGCCCCGGGCGAGACTCGGTCGCAGGACGGGGGCCGCGCGCCCCGGGAGCGCGAAGGAGCGGCGATGCCGGGGACGCCCCAGCAGCAGAACGGTGGCCCCACCCTGCGCCAGGTGCTGCTCGGCAAGGGCTACCTCGGCCTGCTGCTGGTCGCCACCCTGATCGGCGTCCCGGTCTCGCTGGTCGCCTTCGGCTTCGTCGGCCTGGAGCACCAACTCCAGCACTGGGTCTGGGAGAGCCTGCCGGTCGCCGCCGGCTTCGACCGCGCCCCCTGGTGGTGGCCGCTGCCCGCGCTGCTGCTGGCCGGCCTGCTGCTCGCCCCCGTGGTCACCCGGCTGCCCGGGCGCGGCGGCCACGTTCCGGTGGACGGGCTGGGCGGCCCGCCCACCCCGCCGGGCGCCGTCCCCGGTGTGGTGCTGGCCGCGCTCGCCTGCCTGCCGCTCGGCGCGGTGCTCGGCCCGGAGGCGCCGCTGATGGCGATCGGCGGCGGCCTCGCGCTGCTCGCCGTCCGGTCCGCCAGGCGGGCCCAACACCCGGAACTGGTACCGGTGTTGGGCACAGCCGGGGCGGCGGCGGCGATCTCCACCATCTTCGGCAGCCCGCTGGTGGCGGGCGTGATGATGATCGAGGCGGCCGGGCTGGGCGGCCCGCGGCTGATCGCTCTGATCCTGCCCTGCCTGCTGGCCAGCGGGGTCGGTGCGCTGGTCTTCACCGGCTTCGGCCACTGGACCGGGCTGTCGATCGGCGCGCTCTCGCTGCCGCGGGTGCCCGAGAGCGGCGTCCCGGACCTGGGCGACTTCCTCTGGGGCGTCCCGCTGGCGGTGGTGATCGCCGTGGTCTGCGTGGCCGGGCAGGCCCTCGGCCGGCGGGTCAAGGCCTTCACCACGGGCGATCCGGCGGGCCCCCGGCCGGTGCCGACCGCTCGTCGGACCGCCGTCCGGACGGTGCTGTGCGCGATCGCCGTCGGGGCCTGCCTCGCGGCGTACGCGCTGCTCACCGGTCGCTCACCGGAGGAGGCCGCGCTCTCCGGGCAGGCCACCCTGGGCGCGCTGGCGGCCGACCCGGCGGCCTGGTCGATCGGTGCGCTGCTCGCCCTGGTGCTGTGCAAGACGGTCGGCTGGGGGATCGCCCTGGGCAGCCTGCGCGGCGGCCCGATCTTCCCGGCGATCCTGATCGGTGCCGCGCTCGGGGCGGCCTGCGCGCCGCTGCCCGGCTTCGGCACCGCGCCCGCGCTGGCCGTCGGACTGGCCGCCTCCGGCGCGGCCGTCACCCGGCTTCCGGTCACCAGCATGGTGCTGGCGACGGCGCTGCTGGGTGGCCAGGCCGCCGATGCGATGCCGCTGCTGATCGTCGCCGCGGTGACGGCCTTCGTCACCGGCGAGCTGCTCCGGGGGCGGTCGAGACGCGTCCACGTCCTGCCCGGCCGGGGCAGGCCGGCACCGGCCGACTGACCGGCCCGCCCTCGCCCCGCCCTCGTCCAGTCCTCGTCCGGTCCTCATCCAGCCCTCGTCCAGTCCCCGGACGCCGGCGCCCCGACGTCAACGTTCTGCGGCGCGAAAGCCCGTTCGGGGGACGGCAGATGAACAACTGCGGATTCCACAGCCCCCGGTCGGCGGTGTGCGCGATAACGGAGGGACCCCGGCCGACCGGCCGGCGAGGCACCAGGACCAGCAGCCAGGGAACCGAGGAACCACACCCATGCCGATCAGCTACTACGGCGTGCTCGCCGCCACCGCCGTCGACCGGCGCCGCGAGGGCGCCACCGACACCCCGCACTACCAGATCCACCTGCGCGACGCCGGGGGCACCGACTACCGCGCGGCGGTCAACGTCCTCTCCCAGCAGGCCCCCGCGGACCTGCGCTACCTCGCGGTCGAGGACTTCCGGCACCCCGTCACCGGTCTCCTCCCGCCGGCCGGCAGCGGCTGGAACCCGCTGCCGTCCCGGCCGGGCACGGCGAGCCTGGACTTCGTCCGCGGGCACCTGTTCGACCCTGCGGCGATGCGCGTCCTGCCGCCCGACCTCCCGGGCCCGGACAACGACCTCGCCGACATGCTCGACCAGCACGTCCAGCGGGCGATCGCCGACCCGGCGGCCGCGGTGTACGTCTTCGGGCAGCGCTTCGGGCCCGAACCCGGCGTCCCGGACAAGGTGTTCGGCTTCCTGCCCGGCAACGGCGTGCACGACGTGCACATGAACCAGGGCAACAGCGGGCGGTTCCGGACGGACGACGGCGTCTACCAGGACGGCGCGCTGCTCATCCACCTGCCGGCGGAGAGCCGGTGGGCGGCGGTGTTCCTGGCCTTCCAGTCGCAGTCCTGGCACACCGACGACCGCACCGGGCACGCCCTGCCCGCGTCCGTCCCGCACCCCACGCGCCCCCGGACCGGCTCCCGCCAGGCGACCGGCCCCCAGCAGTAGCGTCCGCCGGGCCCGTCGGCGTTCTCAGCCCGCGCTGCGGGACCGGCGGGACTGGGCGAGCAGCCAGGCGTAGACCTCGGGGTCGTCGTACGTCCGCGTCCAGGAGTCGTGGCCGACCCCCGGGTAGCGGGTGAACCGCACCGGACCGCCCGCCTCCCGCAGCGCCTCGACCACCCGCTCGGTGTGGGCGACCGGGACGACGTCGTCCTCCCCGCCGTGGAAGGCCCACACCGGGAGGGCGGCGAGGCGCGGCGCCGCCTCCCTCAGCCCGGACCCGCAGATCGGCACGGCGGCGGCGAACCGGCGCGGGTACCGGGCGGCGAGCGCCCACGTGCCGGTGCCGCCCATGCTCAGCCCGGTCACGTACCGCCGGTCCGGGTCGATCCGGTACGTCCGCGCCACGTCCTCGACCAGGGCCGCCAGCGCGCTCACCTCCGCGACCCACGAGCTGTGCGCCGGGCACTGCGGGGCCACCACCACGAACGGCAGCTTCGCCCCGGCGGCGATCTGCCGCACCGGCCCGTGCACGGCGAGCGCCGCCAGATCCTCGCCGCGCTCCATGGCGCCGTGCAGGAACAGCAGCAGCGGCCACGGCCCGGGGCCCTCGTCGTACCCGTCCGGCAACGACAGGGCGTACCCCAGGTCGTTGCCGTCCTCGTCGACGGCGAACCGGTGGTGCTGAACAGGTGCGGACATCGGTCTCCTCCAAAGGCGCCAGGGGTTCCACGGGGCGGACCCGCCGCCACCACCCTTACCGAGCAGCCTCTCCGATCGATGACGCCGCCGTCACGGTTCACATCGCAAAGACGCCGGACGGGGCCCGAGCGAGGGCGGCGCGGCGATGCCGAACTCCCGGCGGAGCGCGGAGACGGCGGCGAGGTAGCCGCTCATGCCGTGGACGCCCGGACCGGGTGGGGTGGACGCGGAGCACAGGTAGACGCCGGGCAGCGGGGTCGCGTACGGGTTCCACCGGAGGGTCGGGCGCATGAGCAGCTGGCCGAGGGTCAGGGCCCCGGCGCCGATGTCCCCGCCGACGTAGTTGGGGTTGTACGCCTCGTACTGGACGCCGTTGGTGCTCCTGGCGGCGAGGACCGTCTCGCTGAACCCGGGCGCGTACTTCTCGATCTGTGCCGTGACGGAGCCGGTGGGGTCCGCCGCGTACCCGTTGGGCACGTGCGCGTAGGCCCAGACGGGCCTCTTCCCGGCGTGGACCCGGTCGGGATCGGCGACGCCGGGATCCACCAGCAGCACGAAGGGGGGGGGCGCGCGCGGCCCCCCCCGGCGCCCCCCGCGCCCCCCGCGGGTTTTGGGGCGCCGCCGCCCCCCCGCGACGCGGGGGGGCGCCGCCGCCCC
>NZ_JBHWIJ010000277.1:5501-11532 GCF_042732255.1 Kitasatospora sp. NPDC059803
GCCGCGCCCGGGCCGCGGCCGGGCGCGCCGCCCCGCGACCCCCCCCCCCCGCGCCCCCGCCCCGCCCCCCCGCACCCCCCCCCCCCCCCCCCCCCCGGACTCCCGGCGGTAGATCTGCGCCTGCGACCCTCCGAGGTGCACGGTGGCGGCCCTGGCCACGTCGGTGTTGCGCCACGGGATCGCCTCGGACACCAGGAAGTCGACCTTGGCCGCCGCGGGCCCGTACCGGAACCTGCCGAGTCGTCGCCGGTAGGCGGCGGGCAGTCGGTCGCCCGCCACGGCCGAGAACTCCTTCGGCCCGGTGTCGAACATGACGACGCGCGAACCGCGCACCTGCGCCAGCTCGGTGATGCGCGCACCGGTGTGGATCAGCCCGCCGTGGCGCCGGATGTCCTCGGCCAGGCCGGCCGCGATCTCCGAGCTCCCGCCGCGCGGCACCGGCCACCCCGAACTGTGCGCCAGGTGGCCGAGGAAGACCGACACGGCCCCGCCGACGATGCTGGGGAGCCTGCCGACGGCGTGCGCGGCCACCCCGGCGAGGAGGGCGGCCGCCTCGTCGGTCGCGAACCGGCGCGTGGCGAGCGCCGTCCCGTGGACCAGGGACCGCCACGCGAGCATCGCCGGAGTCCGCAGGGACGCGGGGACGGAGCGGAAGTCGGAGAGGAAGAGCTCCCCGATCTCGGTGCTGCGGCCGATGAGCGGTGCCATCAGCCGCCGCCAGCCGGCGCCGTCACGGCCCAGTGCGTCGCAGGTCCGGTCGAGGTCGTGGTACGCCACGGCGGCTCGCCCGTCAGCCAGCGGATGGGCGTAGGACGCTTCCGCCTGGAGCAGGTCGACGCCGCGGGCCGACAGGTCGAACCGGCGGAAGAACGGCGAGACGGAGGCCATCGGATGGACGGCGGAGCAGATGTCGTGCCGTACGTCGCTGTCGAACAGCGCGTGCGTGCGCAGGCCGCCGCCGATCTCGTCCTGGCTCTCGTAGACGTCCACGTGCAGCCCGGCGCGGGCGAAGGTGACGGCCGCCGCCAGGCCGTTCGGCCCGCTGCCCACGACCGCGACGTCGCTGTTCCATTTCATGCTCGGCCCGCCTCGTTCGTGGTCGGTCCGCCGCGCGGGATTCCACGGGCGGGGCGGCCGCTCACCGGGAGCTGGTGCTACCGGCGGCCCTCCGCATCGAACATTCCTTCCAGCTCCTTCAGGACCGACGGCAGGTAGAAGCCGGTCTCGCCCTCCCATTTTCGCTTCCCGACGCTGTAGGCCGCGACGGTTTGGCTGACCGAGACGTTCGGGCGCTGCAGCAGGAGCTCCATGTTGCGTTCGACGACGGCATTTCCGGCCGGAAAGGCGGTGGCGAGCACGATCGGCTTGTCGGTGATCTGCAACGCCATGGTGGCGGGGGTGTTGCAGTTTCCCGCGGCGAGCCGCATGGCGAAATCGAGCGTCGCGGGAAAGACGGCGAAGGCGTCGACGCGTTCGCCGATCTCCACGTGCGCGGATTCCGGGAGGGAGGGGTCGGCGTAGTCGTCGGTCCACACGTCGCCGCCCACCAGTCGGCGCAGCGCGTCCAGCGTCACGAAACGCTGTGCGGACCTGGTCACCAGGAGGTCGCTCGTGATCCGGGGAAACGACTGGCGCAGCCAGTGCAGCCAGTACGGCGTGAGCGCGGCGTTGATGGATCCGGTCACGATGAACAGGATCCGCTTCTCGCCCAGATCGGGGATCTCCTGATTTCCGCTGTTTCCGGTGTTTCCGGCGCTTCCGCCGGTTCCGCTGCTTTCGGTGCTTTCGGGCATCTCGGTATTCCCCCGGTTCACAGGGCGAGTTCCGGCGAGATCATGATGGGCTTGATCCCGTCGGCACCCTCGGTCGGGACGGACGCCACGATCATGAACTGGTAGTCGCCCGACTCGCTGCTCTTCCTGCACGCGTCCCGCACGGCCCCGGCCATCAGGTTGTACCCGTCGCTGTTCAGCATCCACTCGAACATGGCCCCGTTCGAGGCGAGCGTGCGCACCTGCGACGCCATGTCGAACAGCGCCTTGGGAACCCGGCTCCCCGGGTTCCACAGCACGGCGAGCGGCTTCGCCTCGTTCCGCATGGCCAGGTCGGCCCACGTGGTCCAGCCGTCCGCGGGCGTCGCGCGCGTGCGGTAGAAGACGTACAGGTCCTCGATGCCGGGGTTCGGGGCGAAGAAGCGCCATTGCGGCAGGTCGGGGAAGAACGGCAGGCGCATCTTGATCGGCAGCTTGTCGTCGGGCAGGTTCTCGAAGACCGTCAGCACGACGTGCGTCACCAGGGCGGCCTTGACCAGGGACGCGACGGCCCTGCGCCACGCGCTCATGAGTTCTCCAGGATGATCGCCGCCGTCTGCTGCGCCAGGGCGGGCTTGGCGATGATGGACCGGTGGCTGCTCGCCGGCACGACGTGGAAGTCCGCGGCGACCCGCTCGCTGAGCTTGCGCTGCTGCTCGGTGTTGTTGGCGGCCGAGATGACGACGCGCCGCAGCGGCCCGGCGGCCACGAAGTCCTGCCCGGCGAGGGGCTCGTGCAGGTACTCCTGGCGAGCCGCCAGCAGCACCTGGGGGCTGGAGATCGAGGCCAGGTACGCCCGTTGGATGTCCGGGCGGTATTCGAGTTCCCGCTCGGTGGGGCTCGTCAGCCAGCGGGTGGTGCCCAGGGCCGAGCCGAGCAGCCGTCGCGCGGTGTCCTGGTTGTAGCGCGCCACCCGCCTCTTCGACCCGCGGTCCTCACCGAGGAGGACGGCGTCCGTCCCGTCGACGATGTGCAGGACGGTGGCGCGCTCGCGCACGTACGCGGACTCCGCCGCGACGTTCATGGCGGTGAGGGCGCCGATCGAGTGGCCGCACAGGACGACGTCGCCCTGCGGCGCGAGCTGTTGCAGGAGGAACTCGACCAACTGGGCCGGCCGCAGCCTGCTCTTCGAGCGCCAGTACCCGCTGCGGTGGTAGCGCAGGACCCGGAAGCGCCGGCTGAGCAGCCCGGCCACCCAGTCCCAGGATTCCAGCGGCGCGCCCAGGCCGCTTTCGAGGACCGCGACGGGGGCGGTGGGGCCGAGCTCCCCGCCATCGAGCGCGTACTCGATCGCGAGGCCGTCCGGGCCCTGGATCAGGGAGGTCCCCTTGAGCCCGCCGCGCCGGGTGTACTCCTCCTCCAGGCGGATGTACGAGAGGTAGGCGCTGACCACGGCGGCGGCCCCGAAGGTGGCGACCACCTGGCGTTCGAACCTCATCCCCGGCCCCCGTTCCTGGGGAGGCGGTCCACGGCGTAGAGGACCGCCGCGTGGGCCGAGCTGAATCCCCAGAAGAACCGCGGCAGGCCCATCGTCACGGCGATGCCCAGGTGGAAGAGCTTGACGCCGGCCAGGGCCCTGCGGGCGTCCGCCGGTGCCAGCAGGTAGACGACCGGGAACCCCGTCTCCCAGACGATGGTGAACCACGTCATCGAACTGCACAGCAGCGGGCTCTTCTTCAGCCACTTGGCGACCGCGCTGTCCCCGTACTGCTGGGTCTGCAGGACCTGTTCCAGCGCCTCGCCCGACCGCCAGGTACTGGAGATCGCCTTCGCCGCGCCGGCGGTCACGTAGGCGATGAAGGTCTGGGCGTTGACCGCGCGCAGGAAGAGGTCGTCGGACTTCTCGGCCTCGGGGACCAAGGCGGTGAGCACGCGGTAGCCGCAGATCAGGGCGGCCATGTGGTCCGCCCCGTCCCTGCCGAACGAGGTGCGGTACTTGCTCAGGCCGCTGGAGGCCAGCATCAGGCCGGCTCCGGTGATCTGCTGCGCCCGGCTCCTGCGGCCGGTCAGGGTCAGCGCTCCGCCGACGACGCCCATGGCCTTGATGGCGACGGCGCCGCCGCGGCTGTCGATCGCCTTGCGGAGAGCCTGCGGGACGACGCTGCGATCGCGTTTCGAACTCAGGCCCTGCAAAAGGCCGTTGGGTCCGTAGGCGGCTGTCCGGGTCAAGGCTTCGAGGCCGCTGATGATCTCGCCCACCGCGGCCGGGGCCAGCGTCCAGTAATGCGCGTCCTCGCGCGATATGGGGTGGGAAGGCTCGTTGACGATCTTAGTGAATGGCATTCACGCGTCCTCGTGCTCCGGTCGAGCGGGGCCGGAAAGGGGAACCGCTCGTCCCCCTTTCCGGCCCGTCTGCTCACATGGGTGGTGTCACCGGTGGGTCAGTTGGTTCAGCAGCCGAGGCAGATCGTGCTGCCCGTCACGACGACCTCGCACACGGCGATGATGGTGGGGGTGGTCATCGCGGGAGCGTTGTGTGCGTTCACGAAACCCTCCTGCGCCTCCGCGAACGAAGCGTTGACGGCATCGGTCACGAACTCGACACGCGATTCGGTGGCGTTCACTCTTTCTCCTTTTGATGGTGGAGACAGCGGCCAACCCACAGAGGACCGACGTCCGCTGCCGGCCGCTGCCGTTCGACCATATGTCGTTTCGGTAACCACGGGAAGACCCTTGATGTGTTCATGGTGTGCACAATGCGAATCGGCGGCGGATAATTTCGAAGAAATTGACCAATTCCATTGTAGGTGGACATTCCTCGAATTCTGTGCAATGCCCCTTTTGTTGCGGAGTCCCCGGGTGTTCCTGTATTCGATCATTGATATCGCAGGTCAGGCCTTGATCGAGAATCCGGGCGGGTGGCGGATTCCGCCGAACAGTCCGTATGGCCTCGAATCACCCCATTTGACTTGACGGCCTCGGGTTCGGGTTCCGGTTCGGCCGGAGGGCGCATGTCGGGCCGCCCGGAGGGTGTATTTGGGTCGGCTTTGCAGGATTGGGACGCCTTGCTATGATCGGCCCAATGTTCAGAAAAGTGTGAAAATGAACGTTTCGATCATCCGAGAGAAGACGGCTCGTCGATTGAAAAACAAAACCGGCAAGGCGGCGGGCGCACCGCTGCTGCAACTCGTCGACGTCACACACGCGTACGGTGACAGCACCGTGCTCGACCGGGTCTCCCTCCGCATCCACCGTGGTGAGTGCGTTTCCCTGGTCGGGGAGAACGGATCCGGCAAGAGCACCCTGCTCCGCGTGGCGGCCGGACGGGAGAGACCGTCCGGAGGATCGGTCGTCTTCGACGGGGAAGAGATCCACGAGGATTCCCTGGACGTGCGCAAGCGGGTCGCGTCGGTGATGGATCCCGGTGCGTTCTACCCGGACCTCACCGTGCGGGAGCACCTGCGGCTCGTGGCGCTGTCGCACGGCATGGGCGCCGGAGCCGATGCCGCGGTCGACGGGGCGCTGGAGTCGCACCGCCTCACGGCGCAGTCCGAACAGTTCCCCTCGGCCCTGTCCTCCGGACAGACCCAGGCGCTGCTCCTCGCCGCCGCCTTCATCCGGCCGCACGACCTCCTCATCCTCGACGAGCCCGAACAGCGGCTCGACTCCCACGCCCGGACCGCCCTCGCCCGCCTGATCGCGGAGCACCGCGACCGCGGAGCGGCCGTCCTCATGGCCACCCACCACCGGGCCCTGAACGAGGTCGCGGACCAGATCGTCGAAGTCGGCTCGCGTTCGGGGCACTCGGGCCCGTCCGGGGCGGTGCAGGGGGAAGGATGAGCGGCTTGAGCGACAGCGTGGCACCCGCGACCGGGACGAGGGCACGGGTGCCCGACAGGTCGGGGGACTGCACCGCGGACACCCTGCTGTTCCTGCGCGAAGCCCGGAGCGGCACGCGCCAGGAGAAGCGCAGGAGCGCGTGGTTCATCGCCTACACGGTCCTCCTGGTGGGCGGCTGCTGGGGCGTCCCCGCCCTGCTCCAGTGGACGAGTTCGACCCGGGCGGCCGACCGGCCGCCCGTGCAGATCGGGGAACAGGCGTCCGCGACGCTCCTGGCGCTGATCCCGGCGGTGCTGATCCTCGCCCTGCTGCTCACCGCCCGGGGAGCGATGTGGCGGGGCCCGGGGCAGCGGGTCCGGGCCACCACCGGCGTCCTGCTGCCCGCCGCCGTCCACCGGCGAGCCCTGCTCGCGCCGGGGCTGCGGGCCTCGGTGGCGCTG
>NZ_JBHWIJ010000278.1:0-11482 GCF_042732255.1 Kitasatospora sp. NPDC059803
CCCCGCCACTGCGCGTGGCGGCTGCGCTGGTGGGCGGGGTGGTGTGGTGGTCAGGTCAGTCGTGGGTCAGGGTGCGGGGGCGGATGTCGGGCCAGGTCTGCTCGATGTGGTCGAGGCAGGCCTGGCGGCGCGCTGCGCCGAACACCGTCTTCCAGCCCTCGGGCACGGTGGCGAAGGCGGGCCACAGTGAGTGCTGGCCCTCTGCGTTGACCAGGACCAGGTAGTCGGCGTCGGGGTCGTCGAAGGGATTCGTCACCACGTCGTCCTCTCGTGCTTGGTGAAAACCGGTGGGCTTGTCGGTGCGGTCAGTGGCCGCGCAGTTCCAGGGTGCAGCACTTGACGCTGCCGCCCGCCTTGAGGAGTTCGGTGAGGTCCACGCCGATCGGTTCGAAGCCGCGTCGACGCAGTTCGCCGATCAGGTGGGTGGCCGACTCGGGGAGCAGGACGTGGCGGCCGTCGGAGAGCGCGTTGAGGCCGAAGACGGCGGCGTCCTCGGCGGTCGCCTGGATGGCGTCCGGGAACAGTTCGCGCAGTACCGCCCGGCTGCCGGGGGTGAAGGCCTCCGGGTAGTACATGATCTCGTCGTCGGAGAGGACGGCGAGCGCCGTGTCCAGGTGGTAGAACTCCGGGTCGACCAGGGTCAGGCTGGTCACCGGGACGCCGAAGAACTCCTGGGCCTCGGCGTGCGACCTCGGGTCGGTGCGGAAGCCCGTGCCGGCCAGCAGCCGGCGGCCGGCCAGCAGGTAGTCGCCCTCGCCCTCGTTGATGTGCTCGGGCCACAGCAGTTCGGACCAGCCCCGCTCGCGGAACCAGGACAGGTAGGCCGGGCCCTCGGCGGTGCGCTCGGCGTGGCGGAAGCGTGCGCCCAGGACCTTCCCGTCGACCACGGTCGCGCCGTTGGCCGCGAAGACCATGTCGGGCAGTCCGGGCAGCGGGTCGATCTCCTCGACGGTGTGGCCGAGTTCGCGGTAGAGGTCGCGCAGCCTGGTCCACTGGGCGAGCGCGAGCGCGCCGTCGACCGGCTTCTCCGGGTGCATCCAGGGGTTGATGGAGTAGCTGACGCCGAAGTGGCTGGGCCGGCACATCAGGAAACGGCGCGGGCTCGCGGCGCGGGCTGTCATCGGGGTGGTTCTCCTTGGTCTGCGTGCTGCACGGTCTACGTGTTGCGGGTCTGCGGGTCTTCGTGTTGCTCCGGGAGGGTCCGGGGCCGGTTCAGTCGATGAGTCGGCGGCGCATCCCGCGGACGGCCAGGAACCAGGCGAGGACGGCGAATGCGGCCAGGACGGCCCCGTGCAGGGCGTCGCCCGCCCCGAGCGTCCCGAAGGCGGCGTGGCGCACCAGCTGCGTGCAGTGGAAGATCGGGTTGACGGCGGCCACTCCCTGGACCCAGTCGGGCAGCCCGTCCAGCGGGAAGAACACGCCCGCGGCCATCACCAGCGGTGTGAGCACGCCGGATACCACGAGCCGCAGCCAGTCGATCGCCGGCACCAGGCAGGACACCCACATGCCGAGCAGGGCGAAGGCGAAGCCGGAGACCAGTGCCACCAGCGGCACCAGCAGCAGCTCCGGCCCCGGCGGCAGGCCGATGGCGAGGCAGACCAGCAGTGGCGCGGTGCCGTAGACGGAGGACTTGACGGCGATCCAGGACGCCTCGGCGGTGACCAGTTCCCAGACGTCGACGGGCTGGCACAGGACGGCGTCGTAGATCTTCTGGTACTTGCGGCGGTTGAAGCTCTCGAACATCCCGGCGAAGGCCGAGGCGAAGAGCACCGAGGTGACCACCATGCCGACGCCGACGAACTGCGGGTACGGGTGTCCCTGGACCAAGTCGATCAGCCGGCTGAAGCCGATGCCGAACCCGGTCATGTAGACCAGCGGCTCGATCAGCGAGCCGAAGGTGATGGCGGGCCAGTAGCGGCGGAAGAGCAGCAGTTCGCGCAGCCACACCGCCCGCATGGTCGGCCACAGGGCGGGCGGGAGGCCTGGGGCGGGGCCGGTCTGGGCCTCGGTGCGGGGCGTGGGCGTCGCCGTGGTCATCGGGTGTCCTCTCTGTGGGGGCGGGCAGGCGGGCGGGCGGGCAGGCGGGCGGTAGACGAGGGAGCGGGGGGAGCGAGGGAGCGGCCGGCCCGGGCTCAGCCGAACAGTTCTCCGGTCAGTGCGACGAACACGTCCTCCAGGGAGGTCGGGCGCAGCACGTCCGGCGGGCCGAGACGCTCGTGCAGCTGCGCGGAGATGGTCTCGGCGCGCAGGACGGAGACCGCCGGCCCGGTCCGCCGGCTGGGCAGTCCGGCCCGGGCGGCCTCGGCCTCGACGAGTTCGCGCCGGGCCGCGTCGCCCCGGTACTCGGCGGCCTGTGCGCCCGCGTGCGCGCGCAGCAGTTCGGCGGGGGTGCCCCGGGCGATCACCCGGCCGCCGGTCACCACGGCCACCTCGTCGGCGAGCCGTTCCGCCTCTTCGATGTAGTGGGTCGACATGACCACCGTGGTGCCGCTCTCGCGCATCCCGTCGATGACGTCCCACAGGTCCTGCCGGATCTGCGGGTCCAGGCCGACGGTGGGCTCGTCCATGAGGAGCAGCCGCGGGTTGTTGACGATGCCCCGGGCCAGCAGGACCCGTCGGCGCATGCCGCCGGAGAGCGCGTCGGCGCGGGTGTTCGCGCGGTCGGTCAGCCGGACGGCGGCCAGCGCCTGGTCGACCGCCTCACGGTAGCGCTCGCGCGGCAGGGCCGTGAACCGGACGAACACGTCGAGATTCTGGCGCACCGTCAGTTCGGGGTCGATGTTGTCGTGCTGCGGGACGACGCCGACCAGGGAGCGGGCGCGGCGGGAGTCCTCCGGCATCCGGTGCCCGAACACCTCCACGGTGCCCGCGTCCGCGCGGGTCTGCCCGGTGAGCATCCGCATGGTGGTGGACTTGCCCGCGCCGTTGGGCCCGAGCAGGCCCAGGAACATGCCGGGCGGCACTTCCAGGTCCAGGCCGCCCACCGCGGTGGTGGCACCGAACGTCTTGACCGCGCCGCTGATTCGGACGGCAGGGGTGTCCACGCGGGCGCTCCTTTCGGGGAGTCGGGGAAGTGCAGGGGAAGTACTGGGGAAGCGCAGGGGAAGTACGGGGGAAGGCGGAGGAAGTCGGGCGAAGCCAGGGGAAGTTCGGCGTCGGGGAAGGTACAAGGGAAGTCGGGGAATGTCACCGCCCGGTGCGCCGAAATCCTCGCTCCCCGGGGGCCGGGCCCGCGCGATCATCTAACCGCAGAATCGACTTGTCAGGAACCTGCTTTCGGGGGTTCCCCTGTCCATGACCAGGTGTTAGGTTGCTCGAAGATCAATGCCGCCGGGACGCACTATGTCGGCCCATCCGGGGGGAAATTCGGCTCCATCGCCCATAGTTCGCGACCGTAGCGTCGGTGTGCGACGGGTGCCGATCACGTATTCCTCCTTCGGTCGTCACCCGCGGCACCACCGCCCCTTCACGCACCTGACCGAGGAGATGTGGATGCAGTCCGACGGACCGCTCACCGCGAACGTCCGCCTGCGGGCCGCGGTAGCCGAGGACGCCGGTGTCGTCACCGAGGTCTTCCTGGCCTCCCGCACCGCGACCATGCCGTACCTGCCCCGTCTGCACAGTGACGAGGCCACCCTGAGCTGGATCACCCACGTCGTGCTCCCGGACACCCGGGTGTGGCTGGCCGAGGACGCCGGGACCGGGGCCGTGCTGGGCTTCGCCTCGCTCGACGGCAGCCTGCTCGACCACCTCTACCTGCGCCCCGAGGCGCGCCGCCGCGGCATCGGGACGGTGCTGCTGGAGGCCGTCAGGTCGGCCAGCCCGCAGGAGCTCTCGCTGCACGTCTTCCAGAAGAACACCGAGGCGCGCGCCTTCTACGAGCGGCACGGCTTCGTCGTGGTGGACACCAACGACGGCAGCCGCAACGAGGAGAACGAGCCGGACATGACCTACCGCTGGACCGCGTGACTCCCGCCCGCACAGCGCGGTAGCCGGTAGTCCCCCCGCCGTGGGACGTCGGCGGGCCCCCCACGGCCCCGGAGCCCACAAGGACCCCCGGAAGCCACCACGGCCGGGGCCCGCGACGGCCCCGGGGCCCACGGCGGCCCGCGAATCACCACGGTCCGCGAATCACCGCAGCCTGCACATCACCACGGCCCGCTCATCACCACGGCGGGGCCCACCACGGCCTGAACTCACCACGGCCGCGACTCACCACGGCCGGGGCCCACAACGGCCAAGAGCCACCGGAAACCACCGTCCGGCCCGCCCGACCCACCCGGCCGGCGGGGCGGTTCCACCTGGAGGGATGCCCCGTGCTGGGCGAACACAGCCTGCCCGCGGAGACACCGCTGTCGTACGCACAGTTGGCGCTCTGGTTCAACGACCGCCTCCAAGGCGGCGACGCCTCCTACAACGTCCCGGTGGCGCTGCGGCTGACCGGCCCGGTCGACCACGAGGCGCTGCGGTCCGCCCTCGCCGACGTGGTGGAGCGGCACGCGGCCCTGCGCACCGTCTTCCCCGAGCGCGACGGCGTGCCGCGCCAGCAGGTGCTGGCGATGGCCGAGCTGGCGCCGGTCCTCACCGTGGTGCCCGTCACCGAGGAGGAGCTGCCCGCCCTGATCGAGGCCGGGGCCGGGCACGTCTTCGACCTGGAGGCCGAGGCCCCGCTGCGGGTGCACCTGTTCGTGCTCGGCCCGCAGCAGCACGTGGTGCTGATGGTGCTGCACCACATCGCCGGCGACGGCTGGTCGCTGGCCCCGCTGGCCCGCGACCTGAGCACCGCCTACCTGGCCCGCAGCCAGGGCCGGGCGCCCGTCTGGTCCCCGCTGCCCGGCACGTACGCCGAGTACGCCGTGCGCCAGCACGCGAACCTCGGCGACCTGGACGACCCGCAGGGCCAGGGCGGGCGCCAACTCGCCTACTGGCGCCAGGCGTTGGCGGGCCTGCCGGACTTCCTGGAGCTGCCCACCGACCACCCCCGGC
This sequence comes from Kitasatospora sp. NPDC059803, assembly GCF_042732255.1. Taxonomy (NCBI): domain Bacteria; kingdom Bacillati; phylum Actinomycetota; class Actinomycetes; order Kitasatosporales; family Streptomycetaceae; genus Kitasatospora; species Kitasatospora sp. NPDC059803. Next base: position 4,987 of record NZ_JBHWIJ010000278.1, read on the forward strand.
CGGCCGTGATGTCGCACCGGGGCGAGTACTTCCCGTGGGACCTCCCGGCCGAGCTGCACCGCGAGCTGCTGGCGCTGTCCCGCTCCTGCCGGGTCAGCATGTTCATGGTGCTCCAGGCGGCGCTGGCGACGGTGCTGACCCGGTCGGGGGCCGGTACGGACATCCCGATCGCCAGCCCGATCGCGGGCCGCACCGACGAGCGCTACGACGACGTGGTCGGCTACTTCGTCAACCCGTTGGTCCTGCGCCTGGACACCTCCGGCGACCCGACCTTCCGCGAGCTGCTCAAGCGGGTGCGCCGCACCGACCTCCAGGGCTTCGCCCACCAGGAGTTCCCGTTCGAGCGGCTGATCACCGCGCTCAACCCGCACCGCTCGCTGGGCTGGCACCCGCTGTTCCAGGTGATGCTGGCCTTCCAGAACACCCCCGAGGCCTCCCTCGCGCTGCCCGGCATCGAGAGCGAGATCGCCGAGGCGGGCCCGGGCGGTGCCAAGTTCGACCTGTCCTTCAACATGCGCGAGGTGCACGACGCCGACGGCGCCCCGGCCGGGCTCGGCTGCTTCGTCGAGTACAGCACCGACCTGTTCACCCGCGAGGGTGCCGAGGCCCTGACCGCCCGGCTCGGCCGGCTGCTCGCCGCGGCCGCGGCCGACCCGGACCAGCGGATCGGCGGGTACGACCTGCTCGGCGCCGAGGAGCGGCTCGACCTGTTCGAGCGCGCCCACGGGCCCGCTCTGCCCGTCCTGCCCACCCTGCCGGCCCCCGCCGTGACGTACCACGGCGCCTTCGAGGAGCGCGCCGCCCTGGAGGGCGAGGTCACGGCCCTCGTCGCCGAGGACGGCCGGTTCACCTTCGCCGAGGTCAACGAGCGGGCCAACCGGCTCGCCCGGGAGCTCGTGCGGCGCGGGGCCGGCCCCGAGCGCTACGTCGTCCTGGCGCTGCCGCGCACCACCGACCTGCTGATCGCGCTGCTCGCCGTCCTCAAGTCGGGCGCCGCCTACATACCGGTCAGCCCCGCCATGCCGCGCGAGCGGCTGGCCGGCATCCTCGCCGACGCCGCCCCGGTCTGCGTGCTCGCCACGGCCGCCGACGCCGGCCGGCTGCCGGACGGCGCGCCCGTCCTGGTGCTGGACGAGCCCGGGGCGCGGGCCGCCGTCGCCGCCCACCCCGGCGGGAACCTGACGGACGCCGACCGCACCGGCCCCACCGGCCCGGACGACCCGGCCTACGTCATCCACACGTCCGGCTCGACCGGGGTGCCCAAGGGCGTGGTGATCCCGCACGGCGGCCTCAGCAGCCTGATGCACCACCACCGCACCCGCATGGTCCGCCCGTCCGGCGGCCCGCGGGGCCGGCGCCTCCAACTGGGCCTGGTCGCCTCGATCACCTTCGACACCGCCTGGGAGCCGCTGTTCTGGCTGCTGGAGGGCCACCCGCTGCACCTGCTGAGCGACGAGGTCCGGCTCGACCCGCAGGCCCTGGTCGGCTACGTCCGCCGGGAGCGCCTCGACTTCCTGGACCTCACCCCGACGTACGTCCCGGCGCTCACCGCCGCCGGCCTGTTCGCCGAGGGCCACCACCGCCCGGCCGTGCTGATGCTGGGCGGCGAGGCCGTCGGGCCGGCGCTGTGGAGCGAACTCTCCGCCCTGCCGGACGTGGCGGTGTTCAACTACTACGGCCCGACCGAGTGCACCGTCGACGCGCTCGCCTGCTCCCTGGCGGACAGCCGCACCCCCGTCATCGGCCGCCCGCTCGACAACACCCGGGCGTACCTGCTGGACGACCTGCTGCGCCCCGTCCCGCTCGGCGTGCCCGGCGAGCTCTACCTGTCCGGGCCGCACCTGGCCCGCGGCTACCTGCGCCGCCCCGCCCTGACCGCCGAGCGCTTCACCGCCGACCCGTACGGCCCGCCCGGCGCCCGGATGTACCGCACCGGCGACCTCGCCCGGATGCGCCGCGACGGCCAGGTGGAGTACCTCGGCCGGGCCGACGGGCAGATCAAGATCCGCGGTTTCCGGATCGAGCCCGGCGAGATCGAGGCGGTGCTGCTGCGCCACCCCGCGATCGTGCAGGCCGCCGTCCTGGCCCGGGGTGGCGCCGAGGAGCGCCACCTCGCCGCCTACCTGGTGACCGAGGACGGGAACGCCCCCGACCTCGCCGAGGTGCGCGAGCTGCTGGCCGGGCAGCTGCCCGACTACATGATCCCGGCGGCCTACGCCGTGCTGGCCCGGCTCCCGCTCAACTCCAGCGGGAAGCTGGACGGTTCCGCTCTGCCCGAGCCCGAGCTGCGGGCCGCCACCGGCCGCTCCCGGGCCCCCCGGGACGCCCGCGAGGCCGCGCTGTGCGCGCTGCTCGCCGAGGTCCTCGGGGTGGCCGAGGTCGGCCCCGACGACGACTTCTTCGCGCTCGGCGGCCACTCCCTGCTCGCCACCCGGCTGGTCAGCCGGGTGCGCACCGCCCTGGGGGCCGAACTGCCCATCCGGGCGGTCTTCGAGAGTCCGACGGCCGCCGGGCTCGCCCGCGCGGTGGACGCCGGGCGATGTCGCCCGGCGCTGGCCGCCGCCGCCCGCCCCGAGCGGATCCCGCTCTCGCACGCCCAGCGCCGGCTCTGGTTCCTCCAGCAGCTGGACCCGCACAGCGACGCGTACCACATCCCGCTGGCCCTGCGCCTGACCGGCGCCCTGGACCGGGACGCCCTCGCCGCCGCGCTGCACGACTGCGCAGTGCGCCACGAGGCCCTGCGCACCGTCTTCCCGCTCTCCCGCGGCGAGGACGCGGCCCCCCGCCAGCGGATCCTCACCCCGGATCAACTCCCGCCGCTGCTGCGGCAGTCCGGCGCCGCCACGGTGACCGAGGAGGGCCTGACCGAGGCCCTGCGCACCGCCGCCGCCCAGCCCTTCGACCTCGCGTCGGAGCCGCCGCTGCGCGCCCACCTCTTCGCCCTCGCCCCCGAGCGGCACGTCCTGCTGCTGACGGTCCACCACATCGCCTGCGACGGCTGGTCGATGGGCCCGCTCGCCCGCGACCTGGGCGCCGCCTACCAGGCCCGGACGGCCGGCCGGGCCCCCGAGTGGAGCGCCCTGCCCGTCCAGTACGCCGACTACACCCAGTGGCAGCTCGCGCTGCTCGGGGACGACGAGGACCCGGGCAGCACCGCCGCCCGGCAGTGGCAGTACTGGAGCGGGGCGCTGGCCGGCCTGCCCGAGGAGATCGCGCTGCCGGTGGACCGGCGGCGCACCGCCGAGACCGGCCAGCAGGCCGGCCGGGTGCCGCTGCGGCTGAGCGGCGCGGACCACCGCGCCCTGGCGGAGCTCGCCCGGGCCGACGGCGCCAGCCTGTTCATGGCCGTCCAGGCCGGTCTGGCGGCGCTGCTCACCCGCCTCGGCGCCGGCACCGACCTGCCGATCGGCACCCCGATCGCCGGGCGCACCGACGAGGCCCTGGACGACCTGGTCGGCTTCTTCGTCAACACGCTGGTGCTGCGCACCGACACCGACGGGGACCCGGGCTTCCGGGAGCTGCTGCGCCGCGTCAAGGACGCCGACCTCGCCGCCTACGCCCACCAGGACCTGCCGTTCGAGCGGATCGTCGAGCTGGTCAACCCGGAGCGCTCCCCCGGCCGCCACCCGCTGTTCCAGGTCGCCCTGGTGATGGAGCAGGCGGGCGCCGCCGTGGAGATCCCCGGCCTCGACAGCGAGCTGCTCACCGCCGGCCCGGCGCCGGCCAAGTTCGACCTCACCGTCACCCTGGGCACGCCCGCCGGCCCGGACGACGAGCTGACCGGCGCCGTCGAGTACCGCGCCGACCTGTTCGACCAGGCCACGGTCGAGGCGATCGCCGGCTGCCTGACGCGGCTGCTCGGCGCGGCCGCGGCCGATCCCGAGCGGCCGATCTCCCGGCTCGAACTGTCCGCCGAGGGCGAGCGGCCGCGGCTGCTGGAGCGCTCCGCCGGCGAGCGGCGGGAGCTGGCCCCGACCACGCTGGCCGCCCTCGTGTCGGCAGGGCTCGCCGCGCCGTCCGACACCCCCGCCCTGGTGTTCGAGGGCCGGGCGCTCGGCCCGGCCGAGCTGGACCGCCGGATCGACGCGCTGGCCCGCCGGCTCGCCGCGGTCGGCGTCCGCCCGGGCAGCCGGGTCGCCGTGGCCGTGCCCCGCTCGGTGGAGCTCGTGGTGGCGCTGTGCGCCGTCCACCGCGCCGGCGGCGCCTACCTGCCGCTGGACCCGGACTACCCGGCCGACCGGCTCGCGTACATGCTGGCGGACGCCCGCCCGGCCGCGGTGTTCGCCGCCCCGGAGCAGGCCGCCGCGCTGCGCCCCGCCGAGGGCGTGCCCTGCCTGTCACCGGAGGACCTGCCGGCGCCCGAGGGCGTCACGCCGACCGCCCCCGGCCCCGGGGACCCGGCCTACGTGATCTACACCTCGGGCTCGACCGGGCGGCCGAAGGGCGTGCTCGTCCCGCACCACGCCATCGCCAACCGGCTGCGCTGGGGCCAGGAGGAGTACCGGCTCGGCGCCCGGGACGGCGTGCTGCAGAAGACCTCGGCCAGCTTCGACATCTCGCTGTGGGAGTTCTTCTGGCCGCTGATCACCGGCGCCACCCTGGTGCTGGCGAAGCCCGACGGGCACCGCGACCCGGCCTACCTGGCGGAGCTGATCCAGCGCGAGGGCGTGAGCGTCGCCCAGTTCGTGCCGTCCATGCTGGACGTCTTCCTCCAGCACCCGCGGGCCGCCGAGTGCACCGGGCTGCGCCTGGTGGTGGCCAGCGGCGAGGCGCTGCCCGCGGCCACCGTGCGCCGGTTCCGGCAGGTGCTCCCGGGCGTCCGGCTGGACAACCTCTACGGGCCCACCGAGGCCGCCGTGGAGGTGACGGCCTGGAAGTGCGGCCCGGCGGACGAGCAGGCGCACCCGGTGCCGATCGGGCGGCCGATCTGGAACTCCGGCGGCTACGTGCTGGACACCGCCCTCAACCCCGTCCCGCCGGGCGTGCCGGGCGAGCTCTACCTGACCGGCGAGCAGCTCGCGTACGGCTACCTCGGCCGCTCGGCGCTCACCGCCGAACGCTTCGTCGCGGACCCGCACGGCGCGCCGGGCACCCGGATGTACCGCACGGGCGACCTGGCCCGCCACCGCCCCGACGGCGTGGTGGAGTACCTGGGCCGGGTGGACAGCCAGGTGAAGCTGCGCGGCCACCGCATCGAGCTCGGCGAGATCGAGACCCGACTCGGCGAGCACCCGGCGGTCACGGCCTGCGCCGTCACCGTGCGCGAGGACCGGACCGGCACCGCCCGGCTGGTCGCCTACGTGGTGCCGGACGGCGCCGCGCAGCCGCCCACGGCCGCCGCGCTGCGCGCCCACCTGCGCGGCCACCTGCCCGACCACATGGTGCCCACCGCCTACGTGCTGCTCGGCGCGCTCCCGGTGACGGCCAACGGCAAGCTGGACCGCCGGGCGCTGCCCGAGCCGCAGACCCACGTCGAGAGCCGGGCCCGGGAGCCGCGCACGCCGGCCGAACGCACGCTGGTCGCGGTCTTCGCCGAGCTGCTGGGCGTGCCCGCGGTCGGCCCGGAGGACGACTTCTTCCTGCTCGGCGGCCACTCGCTGCTGCTGATCCGGCTGGTCGAGCGCATCCACGCGGAGTTCGGCGTCGACCTGCCCGTGAAGGCGCTGTTCGAGGCCCCGACCCCGGCCGCGCTGGCGCAGCGGCTGACCGGGCGGCGGCCCGGGCGCGCCGACGCTCCCTTCGAACCGCTCCTGGCCCTGCGGGCCACGGGCGACCGGGCGCCGCTGTTCTGCGTCCACCCGGTGACGGGCGACGGCCTCGGCTTCATCGGCCTGCTGCGCGGGCTCGACCCGGACCAGCCGGTCTACGCCTTCCAGGGCATCGGCCCGGTCGGCGGCGGGGAGCGGCCGGCCGACGTGGACGGCCTGGCGCGGGAGTACCTGGCGCGGATGCGCGCCGTCCAGCCGCACGGCCCCTACCGGGTGCTCGGCTGGTCCTTCGGCGGGCTGGTCGCGCACCAGATCGGCGTGCTGCTGCGCGAGCAGGGCGAGCAGGTCGACCTGGTCGCGCTGCTGGACAGCCACCCGGCACCGCCGGACGCCGGGGAGGTCACCGACACCGCCGTGCTGGCCGAGCTGCTGACGGCGACGGGCGCGCCCGCCGCCGAGGTGGCGGCCGTCCTGGCGCAGCAGTGGCAGCCCAAGCCCTCGGAGCTGCTCGACCGGCTGGCCGTGGCGCTGCGCGAGGCCGCGCCGCGCGACGAGGACGAGCTGGCGGTGTTCCTCGACTCCTGCCGCTACCACGCCGCGCTGATGGCGGCGTGGACGCCGGGGGTGCTGGACGCGCCGCTGACCACCTTCACCGCGACCGGCGACCACCGGCCGCAGGACACGGTGGCCGTCTGGTCGGCCCACGCCACCGGGCCGGTGGCCAACCACCCGCTCGCCGCCCGGCACCTGGACCTCGCCGACGCCGGGCCGATCGACGAGATCGCCCG
>NZ_JBHWIJ010000279.1:0-11473 GCF_042732255.1 Kitasatospora sp. NPDC059803
GGCTGACCAGGCTCAGCGGCACCGGCTCCACCAGCGGCACGGTCACCGCCCCCGCTCCCGTACGCTGGTGGGCGTGCTGGTAGAAAACGACGCCCCCCTCGCCCCGCTGACCACGCTCCGGCTCGGCGGCCCGGCCCGCCGCCTGGTGACCGCCCACACCGACGACGAGGTGATCGCCACCGTCCGCGCGGCCGACGAGGCCGGCGAGCCGCTGCTGGTCCTCGGCGGCGGTTCCAACCTGGTGATCGGCGACGCCGGCTTCCCCGGCACCGTGCTGCGGATCGCGACCACCGGCTTCGCCCTGGACGGCACCGTGCTGGAGCTGGCGGCCGGCGAGGTCTGGTCGGAGGCGGTCACCCGCGCGGTGCGCGAGCACGGCCTGGCGGGCGTCGAGTTCCTGGCCGGCATCCCCGGCTCGGCCGGTGCGACCCCGGTGCAGAACGTCGGCGCGTACGGCCAGGAGGTCGCCCAGTCGATCACCGAGGTGGTCGCCTACGACCGCACGGCCGGCGAGGTGGTCACGCTCCCCAACGCCGAGTGCGCGTTCTCCTACCGGCACAGCCGGTTCAAGGCCGAGCCGGACCGCTACGTGGTGCTGCGGGTGCGGTTCGCCCTGGCCGACCACGAGGGGCTCTCCACCCCGGTCAAGTACGCCGAGGTGGCCAGGCACTTCGGCGTCGAGCAGGGCGAGCGGGTGCCGCTGGAGCGGGCGCACGACGCGGTGCTGGGGCTGCGCTCCGGCAAGGGCATGGTGCTGGACCCGGCGGACCACGACACCTGGTCGGCCGGCTCCTTCTTCACCAACCCGGTGCTCACCGCCGCCCAGTACGAGTCCTTCCGGACCCGCCCGGGCACCGAGAACGCCCCCGCCTACCCGGCGCCGGAGGGCTGCACCAAGACCTCGGCCGCCTGGCTGATCGACCGGGCCGGCTTCGGCAAGGGCTACGGCAGCGGCCCGGCGACGCTCTCCACCAAGCACACCCTGGCGCTCACCAACCGCGGCGCGGCCACCGCCGAGGACCTGCTGGCGCTGGCCCGGGAGATCCGGGACGGCGTCCGCGAGGCCTTCGGGGTCGAGCTGGTGAACGAGCCGGTGATGATCGGCGTCAAGCTCTAGGCCTGTCCGGGGTCGGCCTGGTCCACAAGGCACGCCTCAGGTGGCGCTGACCAGCCAGGTGTCGATGTCCGCCAGCAGCTCCTTGCGGACGGCCTCCGGCGCGCGCGAGCCGCGGACGGACTGCCGTGCCAGCTCGGCGAGTTCGGCGTCGCCGAAGCCGAGGACGTCGCGGGCCAGGTCGTACTGGGCGGCCAGCCGGCTGCCGAACAGCAGCGGGTCGTCCGCGCCCAGGGCCAGCGGCACGCCGGCGTCGAACAGCCGCCGCAGCGGGACGTCCTCGGGGCGCTCGTAGACGCCGAGCGAGACGTTCGAGGAGGGGCAGACCTCGCAGGTGATCTGGCGGTCCGCCAGCCGTTCCATCAGCCGGGGGTCCTCGGCGGCGCGGACGCCGTGGCCGATCCGGCCGGCGCCCAGGTCGTCCAGGCAGTCCCGGACGGATTCGGGCCCGGCCAGCTCGCCGCCGTGCGGGGCGGCCAGCAGCCCGCCCTTGCGGGCGATCTCGAAGGCCCGGTCGAAGTCCCGGGCGAGGCCGCGCCGCTCGTCGTTGGAGAGGCCGAAGCCGACCACGCCCTGGTCGGCGTACCGGACGGCGAGCCGGGCCAGCGTCCGGGCGTCCATCGGGGACTTCATCCGGTTCGCCGCGACCAGCACCCGGATGCCCACCCCGGTGGCCGTGGCGGCGTTCTCCACGGCGTCCAGGATCAGCTCCAGCGCGGGGATCAGCCCGCCCAGCCGGGGCGCGTACGAGGTCGGGTCGACCTGGATCTCCAGCCAGCGGGAGCCGTCCCGCCGCTCGTCCTGGGCGGTCTCCAGGACCAGCCGGCGGATGTCCTCCTCGTCCCGCAGCACCGAGCGGGCGGTGTCGTACAGGCGCTGGAAGCGGAACCAGCCGCGTTCGTCGGTGGCCCGCAGTTGCGGCGGCTCGCCGGAGCTGAGCGCCTCCGGCAGTCGGACGCCGTGCTTGTCGGCCAGCTCCAGCAGGGTGGCGGGCCGCATCGAGCCGGTGAAGTGCAGGTGCAGGTGGGCCTTCGGGAGGTCCCTGACGTCTCGCGGATTCAACAGGCGTTCCATTCGCCGATACTGCCGCATCGGACCCCCAAACGGGAACCGCCCTCCTTCCGTCCCCCGAAGGGGTGAAAGAGGGCGGTACCCGACGTGAAGCGCGGGTGTCAGCGGACGTCAGCGGACCTCAGCGGGCGCCGGCGGGTGTCAGTCGCGGGCCTCGCCGAGCAGCTTCTGCAGCCGGCCGATGCCCTCGGCCAGGTCGGCGTCGCCGAGCGCGTAGGAGAACCGCAGGTAGCCGGGGGTGCCGAAGGCCTCGCCCGGGACGGCCGCGACCTCAGCCTCGTCCAGGATCAGCGAGGCCAGCTCGCCGGAGCTCTGCGGGCGGTGGCCGCGGATCTCCTTGCCCAGCAGGCCCTTGACGGACGGGTACACGTAGAAGGCGCCCTCCGGCTCGGGGCAGTACACGCCCTCGATCTCGTTGAGCATCCGCACGATGGTCTTGCGGCGGCGGTCGAAGGCGGTGCGCATCTCGTGCACCGCGGCCAGGTCGCCGCTGACGGCGGCGATCGCGGCGCGCTGGGCGACGTTGGAGACGTTCGAGGTGGCGTGCGACTGCAGGTTGGTCGCGGCCTTGATGACGTCCTTGGGGCCGATCACCCAGCCCACCCGCCAGCCGGTCATCGCGTAGGTCTTGGCGACGCCGTTGACCACGATGCACTTGTCGGCCAGCTCGGGCAGCAGGGCCGGCAGCGAGGTGAAGGAGGCGTCGCCGTACACCAGGTGCTCGTAGATCTCGTCGGTGAGCACCCAGAGGCCGTGCTCCAGCGCCCAGCGGCCGATCGCCTCGGCCTCGGCCTCGGTGTACACCGCGCCGGTCGGGTTGGACGGCGAGACGAAGAGCACCACCTTGGTGTTCTCGGTGCGGGCGGCTTCCAGCTGCTCGACCGAGACCTTGTAACCGGTGGTCTCGTCGGTCACGACCTCCACCGGGACGCCGCCGGCGAGCTGGACCGACTCCGGGTAGGTGGTCCAGTACGGGGCCGGGACGATGACCTCGTCGCCCGGGTCCAGGATCGCGGCGAACGCCTCGTAGATCGCCTGCTTGCCGCCGTTGGTGACCAGCACCTGGGAGGCGTCCACCTCGTAGCCGGAGTCGCGCAGCGTCTTGGCGGCGATCGCGGACTTCAGCTCGGGCAGGCCACCCGCCGGGGTGTAGCGGTGGTTCTTCGGGTCGCGGCAGGCCTCGACGGCCGCCTCGACGATGTAGTCCGGGGTGGGGAAGTCGGGCTCGCCGGCTCCGAAGCCGATCACCGGACGGCCGGCCGCCTTGAGGGCCTTGGCCTTGGCGTCCACGGCGAGGGTCGCGGACTCGGCGATCGCACCGATCCGGGCGGAGACCCGGCGGTCGGCGGGGCGGATGGAACGGTCGGGCTGCGGGGTGGAAGCGCTCATGCCTGCATCGTCGCAGAACCGGGACGGACCGGGCATCGCGGTTTCACCATCCGTACCGGACCGTCCACATGGCGGCGCCCGCCGATCCGCCGGTGATCATGCGGGCATGCCGGACATATGCCGGACAACCGGTTCCCCCGGAAGAAGAGGTTCGACCAAACACCCCTCGACCACGTATGCTCACTGCTCGACGGCCCGCCGAAAAAGAACCGGAGCTTCACCAGCTGTGCAGACAGCGGGGGGAGATGCGGTAGGTTGGTCGCTACGGAGTCGCGAGACCCCGTAGGGCAATAGCTCAATTGGTAGAGCACCGGTCTCCAAAACCGGCGGTTGGGGGTTCAAGTCCCTCTTGCCCTGCTGCTTGATCCGTTTTCAGCCCGTTCGCTCCGCAGAGCGAGCGGGCTTGATGCGGAGAGGGCTCCGAATCAGCATCGCTTGTAGCCGGCCGTTCGTGCCCCATCGGGCGCGAGCCGCTCGGCCGGACCCGGATTCAGGTGAGGACGAGTGACGGAGACCACGGGCTCCACCGCAACGCCTGAGAGCGGCAACCCCGAGGGGGCCGACGGCGCTGCCGACACCACGCCCGCGGAGGGCGAGGACAAGTCGCTCTCGCGCCGCGAGCGCAAGCGCGCCGCCCGCGCCGGTGACAAGAAGTCCGGCAAGCGCGGCAAGATGGGCCCGTTCGCCCGAATCGGCCTGTTCTACCGCCAGATCATCGCCGAGCTGCGCAAGGTCGTCTGGCCCACCCGCAGCGAGCTCACCCAGTACACGACCGTCGTCGTCGTGTTCGTGGTGGTCGTGATGGGCTTCGTGGCCGGCCTCGACTACGGCCTCTCCAAGCTGAGCCTCCTGGTCTTCGGCTGACCTGGCCGTCCCACCTCCGTAGCAGTCTCCCGACCCGGGCCGAATCTTCGGCCCGGGTCGTGCTGTCTGCGCCGGACGTACGCGGCCGCTACCGTGGACTCGGTACTGTTGAAGTCTCCGAGTCCTCTCCTGGCGCCCGCGCGAGCGGCAGCCCGCCGGAGCCGGCCCCGGAGCGCGCCACCTTCACCATCTCCAGGAAAGAAGCAGCCACCGTGTCTGAGTCCCCCCTGTACGACGCCGACGAGACCGTCCGCGAGGCGGATGTCGCCGCCGAGCTGGACGCGGCCGAGCTGGCTGACGAAGCCGAGTCCGCCGAGCAGATCGTTGACGCCGTGGACGGCGACGAGGACGAGGTCGAGGCGCACGACGAGGCCGAGGCCGGCGAGCCCGCCGAGGAGGCGGCGCTGCACGTGGAGGACGACGTGGAGCCCGCCGCCGAGGAGACCGAGGCCGACGCCGAGGACGCCGACGCCGAGGAGACCGAGGCTGAGGAGACCGTCGAGGTCGACCCGGTCGCCAAGTTCCGCGAGGACCTGCGCTTCATGCCGGGCGAGTGGTACGTGATCCACACCTACGCCGGCTACGAGAACCGGGTGAAGCAGAACCTGGAGCAGCGCGCCGTCTCGCTGAACGTCGAGGAGTACATCTTCCAGGCCGAGGTGCCGCAGGAGGAGGTCGTCCAGATCAAGAACGGCGACCGCAAGACCATCCGCCAGAACAAGCTCCCCGGCTACGTCCTGGTGCGCATGGACCTCACCCCCGAGTCCTGGGGCGTCGTGCGCAACACCCCCGGTGTCACCGGCTTCGTCGGCAACGCCTACGACCCGTACCCGCTGACCCTGGACGAGGTCGTCAAGATGCTCGCCCCGGACGTCGAGCGCCAGGCGGCCAAGGAGGCCGGCAAGCCCTCGCCGATCAAGCCGAGCGAGATCCAGGTGCTGGACTTCGAGGTCGGCGACTCGGTCACCGTCACCGACGGTCCGTTCGCGACCCTGCAGGCGACCATCAACGAGATCAACCCCGACTCGAAGAAGGTCAAGGGCCTGGTCGAGATCTTCGGCCGGGAGACCCCGGTCGAGCTCTCCTTCGACCAGATCCAGAAGAACTAGTCCCACAATCTTCGGATCCGGGGCGGGGCCGAGGGCCCTGCCCCGGATCCGTTTTGGTCCAGCGGCGCTAAGGCGTTAGCCTGGTTCGATGTGTGTGTTGGCGGCCGGGTGTCGCCCCGGTTCCGCACACACCAGCACTCACCTCTCGGAAGGACCCGGAGAGACATGCCTCCCAAGAAGAAGAAGGTCACGGGGCTTATCAAGCTCCAGATCAACGCCGGTGCGGCCAACCCGGCGCCGCCGGTCGGCCCCGCGCTGGGCCAGCACGGCGTCAACATCATGGAGTTCTGCAAGGCCTACAACGCTGCGACCGAGTCGCAGCGCGGCATGATCGTGCCGGTGGAGATCACGGTCTACGACGACCGTTCCTTCACCTTCATCACGAAGACGCCGCCGGCCGCGCGCCTCATCCTGAAGGCCGCCGGTGTGGACAAGGGCTCCAGCGAGCCGCACAAGACCAAGGTCGCCAAGCTCACCAGCGCCCAGGTCCGCGACATCGCGACCACCAAGATGCCCGACCTGAACGCCAACGACCTGGACGCGGCGGAGAAGATCATCGCCGGCACCGCCCGGTCGATGGGCATCACCGTCGAGGGCTGACCAGCTCTTTTCGTCCCTGTGGTAGGGCCTGCGCAGGCCCGTGATACCACGACTCCCATCACCATTCAGGAGCAGCAGTGAAGCGCAGCAAGGCTCTGAAGGCCGCGGACGCTCAGGTCGACCGCGACCGCCTCTACGCCCCCCTCGAGGCCATCCGCCTCGCCAAGGCGACCAGCACCACCAAGTTCGACGGCACCGTCGAGGTCGCCATGCGTCTGGGCGTCGACCCGCGCAAGGCCGACCAGATGGTCCGCAGCACCGTGATCCTCCCGCACGGCACCGGTAAGACCGCTCGGGTCCTGGTCTTCGCGACCGGTGACCGTGCCGAGGCCGCGCGTGCTGCGGGCGCCGACATCGTCGGCTCCGACGAGCTGATCAACGAGGTCGCCAAGGGCCGCCTGGACTTCGACGCCGTCGTCGCCACCCCGGACCTCATGGGCAAGGTCGGCCGCCTCGGCCGCGTGCTCGGTCCCCGTGGTCTGATGCCGAACCCGAAGACCGGCACCGTGACCCCGGACGTCGCCAAGGCTGTCAACGACATCAAGGGCGGCAAGATCGAGTTCCGCGTCGACAAGCACTCGAACCTGCACTTCATCATCGGTAAGGCCTCCTTCACCGACGAGCAGCTGGTCGAGAACTACGCCGCCGCGCTGGACGAGGTGCTCCGCGCCAAGCCGTCCGCCGCCAAGGGCCGCTACATCAAGAAGACCGCCATCAGCACCACGATCGGCCCCGGCATCCCCGTGGACCCGAACCGCACCCGCAACCTCTTCGTCGAAGAGGACCCGGCCGCGGTCTGAGCCGATCGGCTCTGAAGCAGTCTGTACAGCGGGCCCGTACCCCCTTCACCGGGGGTGCGGGCCCGCCGTCGTTTCCGGATCGGAATAGGGGTGGATGGGAACGGTTGCCCGAAGCGTCGTACGCTCTGCCGGTCAGATCATGTGCAGAACGTGTGACCGTCGGAGCGTGCCGTGCCGCCCACCCTTCGCCCCGCCGCCGCGGTGGCCACCCTGCTGCTGATCGGTGCCACCACCGGGTGCAGCCTGCTGGCCGCCCCGGGAACCCGCACCCCCGACGGCGACCCCGCGCCCGTACCGCCCCGGCAGGTGGTGCTCGCCGCCGCCCAGGCGCTGGACGACGCCGGCGGCGCCCGGATCGACGTGGTCGAGGAGGGCCCGGCCGGCCGCCGCACCGCGAGCGGCACCCTGGTCTGGGGCACCCGGGACGAGGGCGCCCTGAGCGTCACCGACGAGCAGGGCACCGGGCAGCTGACCCTGCGGGACGGCGCACTCGACCTCAGCTACCAGGGCGCCCCGCCCAAGCACGCGGACCGGGACGGCGCCGAGTCGCTCGATCCGCGGGCGACCACCGGCCCGGGCGGCTACGCGGGTGGCTGGATGACCGCACTGGTCACCAACCCGGGCAGCCGCGCGTACAAGATCGCGCAGGCCGGGAAGCTCGGCTCGCTCGGCGGCGAGCAGCTGGCCGGGATGACCGTGGCGCACTACCAGGGCTCCACGCCGGTGGCCGAATACTTCGGCGCGGACCAGGAGTTGACCCCGGCGCGACTCGCCGCGGTGGTCGACTGGTACGGCCGGCGAGGGGTGGCGGCGATCGGTTACGACGTCTGGGTCGGGCCCGACGAGCGGCTGCTGCGACTGCGTGAGACGGCCCGGGGGAGCGACGGCACCACGGTGACCACGACGGATGTCTCGACCCCCGGAGAAGGTGACGCGCCCCCTGTCGAAGCCGGGTGACGGGAGGGGGTTGTTCGGCGCGTGGGGGATCTGGCGATCCGTTAGAGTCCGCGTGAGAAGAAGCCGAAAATCGGTTCTTCATCGGATCGTTCGGATCTCACGGGGGACTCCATGCGCGCTACGCGCCTCGCCTCGACCGTCGCCATCGCGGCCGTGCTGCTCGGTGCCGTCACCGCCTGCGGCAGCAAGGGCGGCGACGCCAAGAACGGCGACGCGGCGGCCGCGGCGCTGACCGGAGACCCCAAGGCCGCGCTGGCAGCCTCCGCCCTGGTGATGCAGAAGGCCGGCAACGGCAAGGTCACCATGATCTCCCCGGACGGCTCGACCCACACCGCGGGCAGCGGCGACGCCGACTGGAAGGACCCGAACCGGGCGGCCGTCGACCTGACGGGCGAGGTCGAGACCAAGAAGATCCGGTTCCGGGTGATCGGGACCGACGGCTACCTCGGCGGCGGCGACAGCGAGGCCGCAGCCATGGGCGGCAAGCACTGGATCAAGCTGCCCGCCTCGAACGAACTCGGCAACGGCGTCCTGCTGATGAGCCAACTGCTCAACCCGGTCGCCCAGCTCGGGCTCGCCGCACAGAGCGGCAAGCCCGCCAAGGTCGGCCAGGAGAGCCTCGATGGCGTCCAGGTCACCCACCTGCGGGCGGTCGAGGAGGCCTCCGCCATGGTGGCCGCCATGCCGGCGCTCACGGCCGGCCAGCGCACGGCCGTCCAGAAGTCCCTGGAAGAGGACGGCAGGACCCTCACCATCGACTTCTGGCTCAACGGCCGGCAGGAACTCGTCCAGTACCAGGAGTACGGGGACAAGAACGGCGAGCACGACGCCGTCACCGTCAAGTACGCGGACCTCGGCAAGGCCGCGAAGATCGACGCCCCCGCCGCCACCGACCTCGGCAGCGAGACCGACCTCCTCAAACTGCTCGGCTGATCCGCCGAGCCCGCGCACCGGAGCCGACGAGACCTCTGGGTGGACGCCGACCAGTTGGTCGTCCAGCGGAGCGCGACCGGCGACACCAAGGCGGGCGCGTTCAAGTCCACCGTCCTCTACTCGGACTACGGCACGCCGGTCACCGCCGCGGTGCCGGGCGCGGCCGACACGGTGGAACTGGCCGAGCTGGCGAAGCTCGGCAAGGGGGGCGCCACCGGCTGATCCGGGTCAGGGTGGCAAGGTGGCCGGAACGAAAGCCGCCGACGCGGCGCCCGGGCGAGAGGGGACCAGACGATGGCAGGACGACGGCGGTTGGCGGCGCTGGCCGCGGTCGTCCTGCTGGCGAGCGGGCTGGCCGGATGCGGCGGGGGTGGCGGCGCGCCGTCCACGCCCTCCGGCAGCCCGACCCCGACGAGTTCCTCGTCGACCGAGGCGGCCAAGCCCAGCGACCGCTCGCCGCACGGCGTCCTGGTCTCCGCCCAGCTGGCGATGCAGACCGCCCGCCGGGCCAAGGTCAGCTACCGGCTGGGCGCGGACGCCGGGGCCGGGCCGCTGTTCTGGCAGCCCAAGACGGCGCTCCAGATCAAGCGCTCCACCCCGGCCGACGCCGAGCAGCTGATCGTCGTGGACACCGTCGCCTACCAGGGCGGCGACGCCGCCACCGCGGCCCGCCAGGGCGGCCGGCACTGGGAGCGCTTCTCCGTCCCGCCGGACCCGGATGGCCACCGGGAGGTCCCGTACGCGGGGCTGATCGACCTGCTGAACCCGGTCGAGGCGCTGGCCGCCGCCACCGCCGACGGGGTGGACCCCCGGTTCATCGGCGAGGAGAGGTTCGACGACTCGACGGTCGAGCACTACCGGATCACCACCACCGCCGAGCGCTACGCCGCCGCCCAGACCCAGCTGACCCAGGCCCGCCGGGACGGCCTGCGGGCCGCGCTGGCCCCCGGCGGCTCGATCTCGCTCACCGTGGACCTCTGGCTCAACGACAAGGACCAGCTGGTCCGGCTCCAGCGCACCGGCAGCGGTGACAGCGGCCGGGCGGACGACTCGGTGCTCTACTCCGACTTCGCCGGCGCCCTGCTCTCGGTGCAGGCCCCGGCCGAGACGGACACCGTGGACACCGGGCCCCGGACGGTCTCCCCGCTGGCCCGCTGAGCCCCGTCCGGCGCGGCCGGCCCGGCGGGCATCGGCCGTTCAGGGGCGATTTGCCCCGGACGGCGGAGTCCGGTTACTGTTACCGAAGCCAAAGACCGCTGGTTGTCACCGTGCTCGCGAGGGATTCGGTGGCCGAAGGATCTGCGCTTCGTCGCAGGCAGCCCGCGCAGGTGTGTCTGGAGCTTCGACTTCCGGGTCCGCGTTCGCGCGAACATCCGTTGAGGTCGTTTCGAGCCCCGTGCGCCCTGCGCATCGGGGCTCATCTGCTTTCCGCAGGCTTTCCTTCCGTCCGGTTGGTTCGAGGCGTGAATGGTCGACTTTCGCGGTCGGCCGGATTTCGACATCACGGAAGGAGGCGTAAGCCTATGGCAAGGCCCGACAAGGCTGCTGCCGTCGCCGAGATCACGGACAAGTTCCGTGGCTCCTCCGCGGCGCTGCTGACCGAGTACCGCGGTCTCTCGGTGAAGCAGGTCAAGACCCTGCGTCGCTCGCTCGGCGAGAACGCCGAGTACGCCGTGGTGAAGAACACGCTGACCAAGATCGCGGCCAACGAGGCCGGGATTTCGGAGCTCGACGACCTGTTCAACGGTCCGACGGCTGTCGCCTTCGTCACCGGTGACCCGGTGGAGTCGGCGAAGGCTCTGCGTGACTTCGCCAAGGAGAACCCCGCTCTCATCATCAAGGGCGGTGTCCTTGACGGTAAGGCGCTGTCCGCCGATGAGATCAAGAAGCTCGCGGACCTCGAGTCCCGCGAGGTGCTGCTCGCCAAGCTGGCGGGTGCCCTGAAGGCCAAGCAGTCCCAGGCTGCCGCGCTCTTCCAGGCCCTGCCGTCGAAGCTCGTCCGCACTGTGGACGCGCTGCGCGACAAGGTCGAGCAGGGCGGTGCCGGTACGCCGGCTCCCGCCGCCGAGGACGCCGCCGCCGAGTAATCGGCAGGCTCACGCCTCGCTGCGGGCCCGTGCCCGCCCCACCCGTACATACGGCATCACCTGCCGATTTAGTGGAAGGACGCCATCATGGCGAAGCTGTCCCAGGACGAGCTGCTCGCGCAGTTCGAGGACCTCACCCTCATCGAGCTCGCTGGCTTCGTGAAGGCCTTCGAGGAGAAGTTCGACGTCACCGCCGCCGCCCCGGTCGCCGTTGCCGCCGCCGGTGGCCCGGCCGCCGTTGAGGCCGTCGAGGAGCAGGACGAGTTCGACGTCATCCTCGATGGTGCCGGCGACAAGAAGATCCAGGTCATCAAGGAGGTGCGCACCCTGACCTCCCTCGGCCTGAAGGAGGCCAAGGACCTCGTTGACACCGCTGGTGCCAAGGTCCTGGAGAAGGTTGCCAAGGACGTTGCCGAGAAGGCCAAGGCCGCCCTCGAGGGTGCCGGCGCCAAGGTCACCGTCAAGTGACTTCTCGCCCCCTCTGAGGGGGCCTGAATCCCGGGGGCGCGAGCCGCCGGGGGGGGGGGGGGGCGGGCGGTGGGGTGTGGG
>NZ_JBHWIJ010000280.1:0-11369 GCF_042732255.1 Kitasatospora sp. NPDC059803
CCACGCGGGGGTAGCCGCCCGGTGTTCAACCCCCCCACCCGCGGGGGGGGGGCCCCACCCCCCCCGCGAAACACGGCTCCGCGGCCGCCCCCGGAAAATATGTAGGCCGGTCTACAGATTTCTCCCCGGGGCGACGACAGGGGCACGGGTGGACCCAGGTGGACACGGGTGGGGGTGGGTGGAGCGGCGCCGGGGGGCTGACTGGAGTCGCTTTAGGGGGGTTAATACCACCGACCGGGGCCACCACGTGCGGTTACTGTCGTCGGGACGGCTCCGGACGGGGGCGGTCATCAGGGGCTATCGCGCAACAAGCAGCGCAGGACACATGGGGGACGAACATGGGCAGGTACCACCGTTTCGCGGGGGCTCTCGTGGTCGCCGGGGTCTCCGCCGGGGTGCTCAGCGCCTGCAACCCGATCGGGACCAACTTCACCGACGACGCCACCGTCACGGACAAGATCACCGGCATCCGGCTGGACAGCGACGCCGGGGAGGTGACCGTGCGCGGCAAGGCCGGCGCCACCCAGGCCGCCGTCCACCGCAACATCACGTACCGGAGCGGCAAGCCGGGCGCGAGCACCCGGGTGGACGGCGGCGTGCTGGTGCTCGGCGGCTGCGGACGCAACTGCTCGGTGGACTACACCGTCGAGCTGCCGCCGGGGCTGCCGATCACCGGGGGGACGTCGGCGGGCGGGATCAAGCTCACCCAGGTCGGCGACGTCTCGGTGCACACCAGCTCCGGCGACATCACGCTCGACGACGTGGCCGGGCCGGTCGACGTGCGCACCGACAACGGAGAGATCAAGGGCACTTCGCTCAAGGGCGACCGGGTCAGCGCCAAGACCGACAACGGCGGGATCAAGCTCACCCCCGGCAAGGCCCAGAACATCACGGCGAAGACCTCCAACGGCGAGATCAACGTGACCGTGCCGACCGCCTCGTACCACGTCACTGCCTCGACCGACCTGGGCGAGAAGCACATCGGCGTCCAGAACGACCCGAACGGCCAGTACAAGCTGGACCTCGGGACGAACATCGGCGAGATCACCGTCAAGACGGGTTGACCGACCCGGTCGACGGGGCCGCCAACGGGACGCCGTGACGGCCGAGTTCGGCCCCCAGTGCGGTCGCCCGGCCCCGCCGGTGGGCCTGGCGGGGCCGGGGGCGGTCAGAGACCGACCTGGACCTCGGCGCGGTGCCGGATGTACTCGTCGGGGTGCGCCCTCGCGATGGCCACCGCGGCCTCCACCAGGGCGTGCAGCCGCGACGGGTAGGCACGCGGCACGAGGGGCAGCCCGGGGAGGATGCAGCGCCGCACGTCCAGGTCCTCGTTGGCGACGAACTCCCGCAGCGCGGCCTCGTACCAGGCGTCCCGCACGGTCGAGCCCTCGTCGGCGGCGGCCGTGCTGCGGCCGTCCCCGACCGACAGGGACGTCCAGTACCAGGCCCGGGCGGCGCCGGCGCGCTCGGTGTCGGTGCCGGTGTGCAGGTAGCCGAGCAGGGTCAGCCGGACCCGGCGCTGGCCGAAAGCGAGCAGGGCCGGCTCGACGAAGCGCCGGTTGAAGCTCGGGTTGGGGTCGTAGATCGCCGCTTCCAGCAGTGCCTCGAAGTACTCCTCGGGCAGGTCAGTACGCCCGGAAAGCGCCTTGTGGACCTCCCACCGGGCCGCGCTCGGGAAGTCCGCCCCGTGCGCGGCCTCAGCCCCGAGCAGGCGGAGCAAACGCGTCAACCGCAGGTCGAACTCCTGCGATCCGTCCGCCGTGCGCCCGGGCAACGGCTGGAGAATCCGCACCTCGCCTGCCGTGTCCTTCGTTTCCACGAACACCCTCCTCATCCTGAGTCATCGGCAGACTACTCGCTGATACACCAGTTCGGAGGTCGTTTTCGGGCAGGCTGGAATTCAGATCACCGACATATGGCCGGAGTTTGACGGTCGCTCAGCCCTGCTACCGGCGCAAACCAGGCGAGTTGGACGGACGGGCCGACGGACGGGCCGACGGGCGGGCCTTCGCCGGTCAGGCCGGACGGCCCGGCGGGACCAGGCCGGACTGGTAGGCGATCGCGACGAGTTGGGCCCGGTCCCGGGCGTCCAGCTTGGCCATCGCCCGGTGGACGTGGGTGCGGACGGTGAACGGGCTGACGAACATCCGCTCGGCGATCTCCTCGTTGGTGAGCCCGGTGGCGGCCATCGACATCACCTCGCGCTCGCGCGCGGTGAGCACGGACAGCCGCTCGGAGGTGCCGCCGGCCGCCGGATCGGGCTGGGCGAGGAGCTGGTCGATGACGGCCCGGGTGGCGGCGGGCGAGAGCAGGGCGTCCCCGGCGGCGACGGTGCGGACGGCCGCGAGCAGCTCCGCCGGGTCCGCGCCCTTGCCGAGGAAGCCGCCGGCGCCGGCCCGCAGTGCCTGGGCCACGTACTCGTCGATCTCGAAGGTGGTGAGGATCAGCACCCGGGTGCTGGCCAGCTCCTCGTCGCCGCAGATGGCGGCCGTCGCACCGAGGCCGTCGGCGCCGGGCATACGGATGTCCATCAGGACGATGTCGGGGCGGGTGGCGCGGGCGAGTTCGACGGCCTGGTGGCCGTCGGCGGCCTCGCCGACCACCTCCATGTCGTCCTCGGCATCGATCAGCACCCGGAACGCACCGCGCAGCAGCGCCTGGTCGTCCGCGAGCAGTACCCGGATGGTCATGCGTGGTCCTTGTCTACTCGAACGGCACGGTCTACTCGAACGGCGCGGTCTTCCCGGCCGGCACGGTCCGCCCGTACGGCGCTGTCACCGCGACCGGCACAGCCACCGCGACCGGCGCTGTCGTCCCGGGCGCCGGTGCGCAGCGGAAGTTCGGCGGTGACCAGGAAGCCGCCGTCGGGCCGGCTGTCGGCGGTGAGGCGGCCGCCGACCGCGCCGGCCCGTTCGCGCATGCCGATCAGTCCGAAGCCGCCCTCGCCGGGGGCCGGGTGGGGCAGCAGGGCCTGCCGGGGGCGGGCGCTGGTCGGCGGGCGGCCGTTGGCGACGCTGACGGCGACCCGGCTGCCGCTGTAGGCGAGGGTGATCTCGGCGCCGGCGCCCTGGGCGTGCTTGGCGACGTTGGTCAGGGACTCCTGGACGATCCGGTAGGCGGTGAGGTCCACGCCGGGCGAGAGCGCGCGGGCCTCGCCCTCGACGGTGAGCCGCACCGGCAGGCCGGTGCGTTCGAAGGCGTTGATCAGCTCGGGGAGCCGGTCGAGGCCGGGGGCCGGTTCGAGCGGGGCGGGCTCCTCGGCGCGGCGCAGCAGGCCGACGGTGGCGCGCAGTTCCTGGAGCGCGGAGCCGGTGGCGTCGGTGATGTGGCTGAGCACCTCGCGGGCCTGGGTGGGGTGGCGGTCCATGAGGTAGACGGCGATGCCGGCCTGGGCGTTGGCGAGGGCGATGTGGTGGGCGACGACGTCGTGCAGGTCGCGGGCGATCCGGATCCGCTCGTCGGCGACCCGGCGGCGGGCCTCCTCCTCGCGGGTGCGTTCGGCGCGTTCGGCGCGTTCCTCGATGGCGGCGAGGTGGGCGCGGCGGTTGCGGATGGAGTCGCCGAGGGCGCCGGGCAGCAGGGCCCAGGCGAGGACGCCGAGCCGTTGGCCGATCGGGCCGCCGCCGTCGCCGATCAGCGAGGTGCCGGTGAGCAGGACGGCGGAGGCGATCGAGGCGCGCAGGGCGGTGGCGCGGTCGGTGCGGACGGCGAGGAAGTAGAGGGCGAGCAGCAGCGGGGTGGCCAGCCCGGGGGTGAGGCGGGGGGTGGTGAGGATGAGGGCCATCGTGCAGATCAGCGTGATGACGACCACGGTCCGCGGGTGCCGTCGGTGGGCGAACACGGTGACGGCGGAGGCCAGCGCGATGGTGGCGCTGAGCGGCCTGAAGGAGATGACGTGGCCGGTCTGGTCGACGGTGACGCCGAGGCCGGTCATCGCGATCAGCACGGCGCCGCCGACGGCGTCGAGCAGCCGGGGGTGGTCGCGGCGCAGCCGCTGCCAGGTGTCGCTCATCGTGGTGCTCTCCGGGTCGGGGGTGCCCTGGCGGCACCCTCGCCGGGTTCTGCCAGTTCGTGCCGAACCGCGCCCTGCCGGGCGGGGTGGGCCGGGTCGGGGGCCGCCGTGTGCGTGGCGGACCCCGACAGCAACGGTAACGGTAGGGATCGAACCATTGTCCGGGCCGGGGCCCGCCCCGTGGATCGGGACGGGCCCCGGCTGGTCCGCAGGGGGGTCGACGGGGGCTTGAAGACACGCCCTAGACGCCGACGGACTCCCGGACCGGGGCCGGTTCGGGGGCGGCGGTCTGCAGCTTGCTGCCCTCGACGTCGATGTCCGGTATCAGCCGGTCCAGCCAGCGCGGCAGCCACCAGGCGCGGCGGCCGAGCAGGGCCAGGACGGCCGGGACGATGGCCATCCGGACCACGAAGGCGTCGAAGGCGACGGCCGCGGCGAGGCCCAGGCCCATCATCTTGATCATCGGTTCGCCCATGCCGATGAAGCCCGCGAAGACGGCGATCATGATGAACGCGGCGGCGGTGACCACCCGGGCGTTGTGCCGGAAGCCGGTGACGATGGCCTCGTCGGGCTGCTCGCCGTGGACGAAGCCCTCGCGGATCCGGGTGACCAGGAACACCTCGTAGTCCATGGCGAGGCCGAAGACCACGCCGACCATGAAGATCGGCATCATGCTCATCACCGGGCCGGTCTGTTCGACGCCGATCAGGTTGGCCAGCCAGCCCCACTGGAAGACCGCGACGACCGCGCCGAGCGCGGCGGCCACCGAGAGCAGGAAGCCGAGCGCCGCCTTCAGCGGGACGAGCACCGAGCGGAACACCACCAGCAGCAGGACGACGGCGAGGCCGACGACCACCGCGAGGTAGGGCACCAGCGCGTCGGTGAGCTTCTGCGAGACGTCGATGTTCATCGCCGTCGTGCCGCTGACCAGGACCGTCGCCCCGGTGGTCGTCTTGAGGCCGGCGGCGTGGCCGCGGATCGCCTGGACCAGGTCCTTGGTCTCCGCAGCGCTCGGACCGGTGGACGGGACGGCGTTCAGCAGGGCGGTGTCCCCCGCCTTGTTGAACATCGGCGGGGTGACGGAGACCACGCCGGGCAGCCCGGAGACCGTCTTGGCGACCTCGCTCGCGGCGGCCTTCGGATCGGGCGTGCCCTTGACGTCCACCATGACGGTCAGCGGCCCGTTGAAGCCGGGGCCGAAGCCCTCGGACAGCAGGTCGTAGGCGCGGCGCTGGGTGGTGGAGGTCGGCTTGGACTCGTCCCCGGGCAGGCCGAGCCGCAGGTCGAGCGCCGGGGCGGCGAGCACCCCGAGGCCGATCACGCCGCCGAGCAGCACCGCGAGCGGGCGGCGCAGCACGAACTTGGCCCAGCGGGAGCCGCCGTTCTCCTTCTTCGGCTGGACGGTGCCCTTGCGGGCCTTGCGGGGCAGCACCCGGCGGCCGATGAAGCCGAGCAGCGCGGGGACCAGGGTGAGCGCGACCAGGACGGCGATGACCACCGTGCCGGCCGCGGCCATGCCCATCTTGGCGAGCATCGGGATGCCGACCACCGAGAGCCCGGCCAGGGCGATCACCACGGTGAGTCCGGCGAACACCACGGCGGAGCCGGCGGTGCCGACGGCCCGGCCGGCCGCCTCCTGCGGGGTGTGGCCCTCGGCGAGCTCGGCCCGGAAGCGGGAGACGATGAACACGGCGTAGTCGATGCCGACCGCGAGGCCCAGCATCATCGCGAGCGTGCTGGTAGTGGAGGACAGGCCGAGCGTGCTGCCCAGCCCGGTGATCAGGGCCATGCCGAGGCCGACCCCGATCACGGCGGTGAGCAGCGGCAGGCCCGCGGCCACGAGTGAGCCGAAGGTGATCACCAGGACGACCGCGGACAGCGCCATGCCGATCATCTCGCTGCTGCCGCCGGCCTCGGGCTTGGCCATCAGCGCGTTGCCGCCGACCTCGACCTTGAGCCCGGCGTCCCGCCCGTGCTGGGCGGCCTGTTCGAGGGCGTCGGTGGCGCCCTTGGACAGCTCGCCCGCCTTGACGGAGTAGCTGACGGTCGCGTACGCGGTGGTGCCGTCCTTGGAGACGGTGTTGGCCTTGAACGGGCTGACCGCGCCGGTGACCTCGTCGGCGTGGGCGAGCTCGGCGACCGTCCGCTCCACCGCCTGCTGGTTGGGCTCGGCGGTGATCTTCTGCCCGGACGGGGCGACGAACACCAGGCGGGCCGAGGCGCCGTCGGCGTGGCCGCCGGGGAAGCGCTCGTTCATCAGGTCGAAGGCCTTCTGCGCCTCCGTACCGGGCATCGCGAAGCCGTCGTCGGGTGCGGCGGGCGCCTTGGCCGCCAGGACTCCGCAGACCGCCAGCACGGCGACCCAGAGCAGGGTCACCAGCCGGCGTCGGACGAAGGCCCAGCGGCCCAGGCGGTACAGGAACGTGGCCACGGAAGAGTGGACTCCTTCGGATCTCGGTCAGCGTGCGCACCGCGGCCGCCCCGACGCCTTTCGGCGCGGACCGCCCGCAGCATGGCCCATCCTTGATCGCCGGCCCCTCCTCCGTCGTCGTCCCTGCGCAGGCCGTTTGCGTACTGCGGACGCAGTACGGCCCCTCCCCGGACGGCGGAAGCGCATCAGCTGTGGCGGGAGCAGTCGGGCGCACTCCCGGCGGCGGCGACGGAGCGCTGACGGGGGCAGCGGCAGCGCGGCGACGGGGCCGGGCGCCGTCACCCGGGCGGGCGGCGACGACGGGCCGCGGCCCGGCGGGCGAAGTAGCGTGATGTGCCAGGCCCGACCCTTTTCCTATGGTTCGGACCCATCTGACCCGATCGGTGCTGACCCCAGCCCGCCGCCGGAGGTGCCCATGGGCGTTCCAGCCGCCCGCATCGTGTTCGACGAATCCGACCGCGCGGCCGTCGCCGAGGCGGTGATGGAGATGCTCACCACCGGCGCCCTCACCCTGGGCCCGTGGACCGAGCGCTTCGAGCAGGCCTTCGCCGCCGAGCACGGCGCCTCGCACGCCGTCGCGGTGAGCAGCGGCACCGCGGCGCTGGAGGTGATCCTGCGCACGGTCGACGTCCGGGGCCGCGACGTCGTCGTGCCGGCCGTCACCTTCTACGCGACCGCCGGCGCCGTCCTGCACGCCGGCGGGCGCCCGGTGATCGCCGACGTCGACCCGGCCACCCTGGCGCTCTCCCCCGAGACGCTGGAGGCGGCCCTCACCCCGGATACCGCAGCCGTCGTACTCGTCCACATCGGCGGACTGATCACCCCGCGGGTCGAGGAGCTGCGCGCGCTCTGCGACCGGCACGGCGTCCCGCTGGTCGAGGACGCCGCACACGCCCACGGCAGCAGCCTCGACGGGCGCAGCGCCGGGACGTTCGGCCTGGCCGGGGCCTTCTCGTTCTACCCGACCAAGGTCACCACCAGCGGCGAGGGCGGCCTGGTCCTCACCGAGTCGCCCGAGCTGCGCGACGAGGCCCGCACCTACCGCGACCAGGGCAAGGGCTCCTTCACCACCAACCACCACGTCCGGCTCGGCCACGCCTGGCGGATGAGCGAGCTCAGCGCGGCCGTCGGCGCCGTGCACCTGCGCCGCCTCAAGGAGTTCATCGAGACCCGCCGGGCCGTCGCCCGCCGCTACGACGAGGCGCTGGCCGGGCTCGACGGCCTGGAGCCGGTGCTCGAACCGCCCGGCTGCCGCGGCAACTACTACAAGTACGTGGCGCTGCTGCCGCCCGGGGTGGAGCGCGCCGCGTTCAAGCGGGCGGTCGCCGAGGACTACGGCGTGCGGCTGTCCGGCGAGGTGTACGACCTGCCGCTGCACCTGCAACCCGTCCTCGCCCCCTACCGGCGCGGGCCGCTGCCGGTCGCCGAGGACGTCTGCGCGCGGCAGGTGTGCCTGCCGGTGCACTCCGACATGACCGGGGACGAGACGGAGCAGGTCATCGAGGCCGTCTCAGCGGTGCACCGGAGACTCGCCGGATAGCCGGGGCGGGGTCGACCCGACCAGGCGGGCGCGCCGAGGCGCTCGACACGGAGTTCGAGAAGGCGCTCGACACGGAGCCCGACAAGGAGAGAGATCGTGCGGATAGCCGTCACCGGGGGATGTGGATTCATCGGGTCACACGTCGTGGACCACCTGCTCGCGGCCGGCCACGACGTCCTCGCGGTGGACACCACCGACAAGTACCTCAACCCCGACGCCGAACACGCCCGGCTCGACATCCTCGACCTCGCGGCCCTCACCTCCGCGCTGGCCGGCAGTGAAGTGGTGTACCACCTCGCCGCGATGGCCGACGTCGAACAGGTCTCCGCCGACCCGGTACGGGCCGTGCGGACCAACATCGACGGCACCGAGGCCGTCCTGGAGGCCGCCCGGCGCAGCGGGCTGAGCCGCACCGTGCTGGCGAGCACCGTCTGGGTCTACGGCGCCGCCCTCACCGACGATCAACTCGACGGCGGGGAGCAGGAGTTGGACGAACACGTGCCGATCGAGCTGGAACACAGCGGCCACCTCTACGTGGCCACCAAGCTCGCCGCCGAGATGCTGGTGCACAGCTACCGCGAGCTGTACGGGCAGCACTTCACCATCCTGCGCTACGGCATCCCGTACGGGCCCCGGATGCGCGACGAACTGGTCGTCGCCCGGTTCGTCCAGGCCGCGCTCACCGGGCGGCCGATCACCATCGCCGGCGACGGGCGGCAGAGCCGCAACTTCGTCTACGTCGAGGACCTCGCCGACGCCCACGTCCGGGCCCTGTCCCCCGCCGCCGAGGACCAGACCTTCGCCCTGGAGGGCTCCACCGCCGTCTCGGTGCGCGACATCGCCGACACCGTCGACGACCTGCTGGGGCCGGTCTCGATCGAGCACATCGACGGCCGCAAGGCCGACTACACCGGGCGGCGGATCTCCTGCGCCCAGGCCAAGCGCCTGCTCGGCTGGTCTCCGCACACCAACTTCGCGGACGGCGTACGGAGTTACGCCGACTGGTACCGGGCCGCCGCAGCCGCCTCCGCCGCCTCCTGAGCGGGCCGCCCGATGCCGCACGCCCTGCTCGTCTCCGGCTCCCTCGGCCAGGGCCACGACGTGATGGCCCAGGCCTGCGCCGACACCCTGCGGGCCCGCGGCTGGACCACCCACACGGTCGACGCGATGGCCCTGCTCGGGGAGCGCTCCGGCGCCGCCGGGGAGGCCGTGTTCCGGCGGCTGCTCGACCTGCCCGGCGTGTACGACGCCTTCCACTTCTCGGCGTTGCGGCCCGGCGCCCGGCTCGCGCTGCTCGCCGACGCGGCCGCCCGCAGCCGGCTCGTCCCGGCCCTGCGCCAACTGGTCGCGGTGCAGCGGCCGCAGCTGGTGGTCTCCGTGTTCGCCACCGCCACCTCGGCCGTCAACCGGCTGCCGCAACGGGACTTCCGGCACTTCGTGTTCTGCACCGACGTGACACCGCACCGGCTCTGGGTGCAGGAGGGCACCGACCTGTTCCTGGTCACCTCCGAGGTCGCCGCCTGCGCCGTCCGCCGCTACCGGCCGGACGCCGCCGTCACCGTCCTGCCCGCTCCGCTGCGGGAACCGTTCTACCGGCCGCCCGGCCGGGCCGAGGCGCGTGCCGAACTGGGCGTCCCGGCGGGCGGGCGGTGCGTGCTGCTGATGTCCGGCGCCTGGGGGCTCGGACCGCTCGCCCGCACCGCCGCCTCGCTCGCCGCCGCCGGTCCGCACGTGCTCGCCGTCGCCGGGCGCAACCGGGAACTGGAACGGCGGCTGCGGGCCGCCGCCCGCCGGGAGCCGCGTCTGCACCCCTTCGGCTACACCGACCGGATCCCCGCCATGATGGCCGCCGCCGACCTCGTCGTCACCAGCTCCGGCGACACCTGTAGCGAGGCCCGCGCGCTCGGACGGCGACTGCTGCTGCTCGACGTCGTCCAGGGCCACGGTCGCGACAACCTCCAGCACGAGCTGGAACTCGGCCACGCCGACGTCGCCTCCGCCCACCCCGCCGAGGTGGTCCGCAACGCCCTCGCCGCCCTCGCCCGCCCAGCGCCCGCCCCCTCCCCCGGCGCCACCCCTGAGCCCTGGCGCACCGGGTTCACCGCGGCCCTGGCACAGGTGGGGCTGGCGTAGCCGAGGGCCGGGGCGAGCAACACGGGAGTCCCGGCCGGGGTGGAGCCGTGCACCCGGGCGGGGGCCGGGGCCGGAGTTCGCTACCTGGCGCATACCTGTTCCATACGAGTCCTTTACACTCTCCGAAGCCTCCGGACGGCCCCGGACAGCGGCCTCGCCCGCCGGCAGCGGCGGCCGTCCAGCCCAGGCCGGAGCACCCACCCCGGGGTGCCGCTCTCCCCGGGGAAACACTCCTGCTCGAAGGAACCCCCTCGTGACCCCCGACCCGCACCGGCCGCCCGGGCCCCAGGCCGTACCGCCCCGCACCACGGCCAACCGGCTCGTCCGAGCCGCCGCCCTGCTGTTCGTACCGCCGCTCGCCGCGATCTGGCTGTGGCGCTCCCGCCGCCTGCACGTCGCCGCCAAGGTGGCGCTGACCTTCTGCTGCCTGATCGGCTCGCTCTTCTGGTTGGGCGTCATCACGGGGCCGAAGCCGGAGAAGGCGCAGCCGGTCGCGGCCCCGGCGACGACCGCCGCTCCGGCTCCGACCGCTACGGCCACGGCTACGGCTACGACGGCGGCCACCCCGGCCGACGCCGGGTCCCCGACGCCGACCCCGAGCGCGACTCCGACCCCGAGCGCGACTCCCACTCCCGCTCCGAGCGCGACTCCAACTCCGAGCGCCGCGTCGGGCGTCATGCCCGACGTCGCCCAGCACACCGCCGGGGAGGCGCGTGCCCTGCTGGTGGCGGCCGGTGTCGCAGCCGACCGGATCCAGGAGCACAGCCGCTACCTGGACCTCGCGCTGCCCGCCGACCACGACGCCTGGGTGGTGTGCGCGAACGTGCTCCAGCCCGGGAGCAAGCTGTACCCGGCGGCCTCTCCCGCGCTCCAGCTGGTGAAGCCGGGGGCTTCGTGCCCGGCGGACCGGTACGCGGCGCTCTACGCGGACGAACGCAACGACCCGTCCAGCCCGAACCACCAGGGCAACGCCGGCGGCAGTTCCACTGGCGGGTCGTCGGGCGGGACGTCAGGCGGGGGCTCGGACGCGAACTCGGACGGGGCGTCGGGTGGCGGTTCCCAGGGCGGTGCCGGCGGCAGCGCCTACTACAAGAACTGCGACGCGGTGAAGGCCGCCGGCAAGGCCCCCCTGCACCGGGGCGACCCCGGGTACCGGTCCGGCCTGGACCGCGACAACGACGGCGTCGCCTGCGAACGCTAGAAGACGCCGAGCAACGCCACACGGCGAAGCCCCGCCTCGGTCGAGGCGGGGC
>NZ_JBHWIJ010000281.1:0-814 GCF_042732255.1 Kitasatospora sp. NPDC059803
AACCCCGACACCCCCGTCGGCTCCCCCTGCACCACCGGAGCGAACGGCACCTGCTCCGCAACCGGCCTCCCCCTCGGCACCTACTACTGGCAGGAAACCGCCGCACCCCCCGGCTACAACCTGCCGCAGCCCGCGGTGACGACCGTGGTCCTCGACACCGACGGACAGAGCATCCCCGTCACCGTCCAGGACACCAAGACCACCACCCCGACCGGCTCCACCACGGTCACCAAGGTCGACTCCGCCACCGGACAACCACTGGCCGGCGCCACCTTCCAGCTCTGGCACGAAACCAACGGCACCCCCGGCCTCCAAACCACCGGAACCAACCCCGACACCCCCGTCGGCTCCCCCTGCACCACCGGAGCGAACGGCACCTGCTCCGCAACCGGCCTCCCCCTCGGCACCTACTACTGGCAGGAGACCACCGCTCCCCCCGGCTACGAACTGCCCCAGACCGCGGTGACCACGGTCGAGCTGACCGCGGACTGCCCGTGTGTGACGATCACGGTCGAGGACAAGAAGTGCCCGCCGAAGCCGTGTCCGCGCCCGCCGCACTCATGGGCCTCGGCGGACTCATGGACCACGTGGGGCGAATGGAACCTCTGGGACCTGGTGCGCGGCAAGCCTGACCCGAACGAGGATTGCACGCCCGCGTCCCCCACCTCCTGGAAGCGCTCCTGAAGGACCGCTCCGGCGCGAGCGCGTGAGGGCATGACGCAATGGACCGGCCCGGCGGCGCCCCAGCGCCGCCTCCGGCCGCCTGCCGCCCCAGCCCGGCAGGTGTCCAACGCGGTCCCCCGCCAGCTCACCG
>NZ_JBHWIJ010000281.1:824-11330 GCF_042732255.1 Kitasatospora sp. NPDC059803
GCCCGCCAGGGCCTCCGGCCCCCCCGCGCGGGCCGCCCGGCGGGGGGTCCGCCCCAACGCCCCGGCGCGCCGGCGCCCACAGGGGCTCCTCCGGCCGAGTGCGCCGACAGCGCGTCAGGTGACCATCGCGGTCCCCGGACTGCTCACCGAGGCCGGAGATCTTCAACAGGCTCCGGACTTCTGGGCGCGTCCTAGCCCAGCGCCTGCTTGAGGTCGGCGAGCAGGTCGTCGATCGACTCGATGCCGACCGAGACGCGCACCAGGTCGGCGGGCACCTCCAGCGCCGAACCGGCCACCGAGGCGTGGGTCATCCGGCCCGGGTGCTCGATCAGCGACTCCACGCCGCCGAGCGACTCGCCGAGGGTGAACAGCTGCGCGCGGTTGCAGACCTCGACCGCCGCCTCCTCGCCGCCCTGGACCCGGAACGAGACCATGCCGCCGAAGGCCTTCATCTGCTTGGCGGCGATCTCGTGGCCGGGGTGCTCGGGCAGGCCCGGGTACAGCACCTGGCTGACCTTCGGGTGGCTCGCCAGCAGCTCGGCGACCTTCTCCGCGTTGGCGCTGTGCCGGTCCATCCGGACGCCCAGCGTCTTGATGCCGCGCAGCACCAGCCAGGCGTCGAACGGCCCGGAGACGGCGCCCATCGCGTTCTGGTGGTACGCCACCTCCTCGCCCAGGCTCGCGTCGGCCAGCACCAGCGCACCGCCGACCACGTCCGAGTGGCCGCCCATGTACTTGGTGGTGGAGTGCACGACCGCGTCCGCGCCGAGCGCGATCGGCTGCTGCAGGTACGGGCTGGCGAAGGTGTTGTCGACCACCAGCAGCGCGCCGGCGCCGTGCGCGACCTCGGCGAGCGCGGCCAGGTCGGTGATGCCCAGCAGCGGGTTGGACGGGGTCTCCACCCAGACCGCGCGGGTGTTGGGACGCAGCGCGGCGCGGACGGTCGCCAGGTCCTGGGTGTTGGCGACGGAGAACTCGACGCCCCAGCGGGTCAGCACCTTGGCGAACAGCCGGAAGGTACCGCCGTAGGCGTCGTTGGGGATCACGATGTGGTCGCCCGGCTTGAGGATGGTACGCAGCAGGGTGTCCTCGGCGGCCAGGCCGGAGGCGAAGGCGAGGCCGCGGGCGCCGCCTTCCAGTGCCGCGAGGCACTCCTCCAGCGCGGTGCGGGTCGGGTTGGCGCTGCGGCTGTACTCGTAGCCGCCCCGCAGGCCGCCCACCCCGTCCTGCTTGTAGGTGGACACCTGGTAGATCGGCGTGACGACGGCCCCGGTCTGGGGGTCTGCTTCCTGACCCGCGTGGATGGCGAGGGTCTCGAAGCCCTGGGGAAGCTGGTGCTCGGTCATGGGTCGAGCCTAGTGGCCGTACGGGCCGGTGCCCTCCGGAACGTCCCAGCCCGCCGTGAACCGGGCCGGCCGTGGACCGGGGCGGCGGCGGAATCCGGGCGGCGCCGGAATCCGGGGGCGGCCCGCCGCGTTGAATCCTGCGCAACCCTCCCTACCCCGCTGGAGCAGGCCGTGCTGTTCAACCGCCACAAGACCTCGCTCGTTCCCGCCGACCAGGCGCTGCCCGGCCGGGAGTCGCCGGGCTTCGCGCTGCGCGAGCCGCACACCGTGCTCGGCCACCCGCTCACCGGGCCGTACCCGGACGGCCTGGAGGTGGCCGACTTCGGGCTGGGCTGCTTCTGGGGCGCCGAGCGGACGTTCTGGCGCCTGCCCGGCGTCTGGACGACGCTGGTCGGCTACCAGGGCGGCTACACCCCCCACCCGACGTACGAGGAGGTGTGCAGCGGGCTGACCGGGCACACCGAGGCGGTCCGGGTGGTGTTCGACCCCTCGCTGGTCTCCTACGAGCGGCTACTGAAGACCTTCTGGGAGGCGCACGACCCGACCCAGGGCAACCGCCAGGGCAACGACGTCGGCACCCAGTACCGCTCCGCCGTCTACACCCACTCCCCCGTCCAGGCCGCCGCCGCGGCCGCCGGCCGGGACGCCTTCCAGCCGGCCCTGACCGCGCTCGGCTACGGCCCGATCACCACCGAGATCGCCCCGGCGGGCCCGTTCTACCCGGCCGAGCCGTACCACCAGCAGTACCTGTCCGACGCCAAGAACCCGAACGGCTACTGCGGCCTCGGCGGCACCGGCGCCTCCTGCCCGATCGGCGTGGCCCGCACGCAGGGCTGACCGTCCGTGACCGTTCCGGCGGGCCGGCCACCCGAGGTGACCGCCCGCCGGTCGGGGCGCAGACTGGAAGGGCCAGCAGACGGGCCTGCCTCCTCCTCTCGCTGGACGGCCGGGCCGTCCGTGGGGAGAGGAGTGCGCCATGTCCGGTCTCGTCCGCATGAACTTCGACGCCCCCGAGGAGGTCCGCCCCTTCGAGGAGGGCACGGGGGAACTGCGTCTGGTCAACCTGGACGCCGGCCCGGTGGGCCGGGCCGTGTTCCACCCGGGTTGGCAGTGGTCCAAGCACGTGAAGCCGATCGCCAAGACCGACAGCTGCCTGGCCGCCCACACGGGGTACGTGGTCTCGGGCCGGATGAGGATCGTCATGGACGACGGTCAGGAGACCGAGTTCGGCCCGGGCGACCTGATGATCTGCCCGCCCGGGCACGATGCCTGGATCGTCGGCGACGAGCCGTGCGTGATCGTCGACTGGCAGGGTTTCGCCGACTACGCGAAGCGCTGACCGGCGGCTCCCGGCGTCAGACGGCGCTGCCGGCCTTCCAGGCGGCCCAGCCGAGGTTCCAGCCGTTCAGGCCGTTGTCCGGCGCGACGGTCTTGTCACCGGAGTTCACGACCTCGACCACGTCGCCGACCATGGAGCTCTTGTAGAACTTGTAGCCGTCCGTGCTGCCGTCCTGCGCGCCCTTGGCGTCCTGGAGGCCGATGCAGCCGTGGCTGGTGTTCTGGCCGCCGAAGATCGACGACGGGGACCAGTAGTTGCCGTGGATGAAGGTGCCCGAGGTGGTGAGCCGCTGGGCGTGCGGCACGTCCGCGATGTCGTACTCGCTGCCGAGGTTGACGGTCTGCGAGTTCATCCGGGTCTGCTGGAACTGCTCGGAGATCACCATCTTGCCGCCCCAGGTGCGGTGCTCGGGCGAGCCGCCGGAGATCTTGTAGACGGCGCTGACCTGGCCGTCGGTGGTGACGGTGAGCTTCTTGGCGGCGAGGTCGGCGACGCTGGTCTGGGCGCGGCCGATGGTGAAGCGGACGTCCTTGGACTGGGTGCCGTAGACGCCCTTGGCGCCCTCGACGTCCTTGAGCCGGAGTTTGAGGGTGACCTTGGTGCCCTTGGCCCAGTACTCCTGCGGCCGGAAGTCGAGGCGGGTGCTGGAGAACCAGTACCCGACGATCTCGACGCCCGGCTCGGCTATCACGGTGA
Organism: Kitasatospora sp. NPDC059803; assembly: GCF_042732255.1. Classification (NCBI taxonomy): domain Bacteria; kingdom Bacillati; phylum Actinomycetota; class Actinomycetes; order Kitasatosporales; family Streptomycetaceae; genus Kitasatospora; species Kitasatospora sp. NPDC059803. Next base: position 4,206 of record NZ_JBHWIJ010000281.1, read on the forward strand.
TCGCCTGCTGGACGGCCTTGCGGTCGGTGATCGGCTTGCTGAAGGTGATCGAGACGGGCATGCCGACGCCGACGACCGAGCCGTCCTCGGGCGTGAAGTAGCCGACGAAGGTGTTGGCCGGGGTGGCCGTGGTGAAGGTGGCGTTGGCGTCCGCCTCCAGCTTGTCCTTGTCGAGGGCGGTGGCGGCCACGGTGTACTTGGTGCCGCTGGCGGGGGCGGCGGCCGAGGTCCAGCTGGCGCCGTCGGAGGCGAGCTGGCCGGCCAGTTCCTTGCCCGTGGAGTCGGTGACCTTGACGGTGCCCAGGGTACCGTTGCTGACGGTGACCTTGACCGGCTCGCTGAAGCTGGCGGAGGCGGCACCGTCCGCAGGGGTGACGGTGATGACGGCGGTCGAGGTCTTCGGCGCGCTGCTGGTCCCGCCGGAGCCGCTGCCGGCGCCCGGGGTTCCAGCGGAACCGCCCGAACCGCCCGAACCGCCCGAACCGCCCGAGCCGTTGGCGTCGGCGCTCTTGGTGTCGTTGCAGGCCGCGAGCAGCAGGACCGGCGCCCCGATCAGACCCGCGAGCACTCCGCGCCGGCTCCAGTTGCCTCCGCCTGCCCGCCCCTGACCGTCCCGTGCCGTCACGTCGCGTCTCCCTGCTGATCATCCCGGGCATTTACGGATACAGAAACGCAATCCGCCCGTGCACGGTTCCACCTCCGAAGGGTAAGCGATCGTATGAGATGACCCAACTTCCCGGTGAACAGGGAAAAAACGCCCGGCCTGCGGGGCAGACCGGGCGTTCACGAGCGGTGACGAGCTCGCGGGGCGAGGCCGCTACTCGGCGGACTCGTCCACCACGTACTCGTCCCAACCCTCGTTCTCGGGGTCGAACTCGGTCTGCGCCGACTCCCAGGTCGCCGAGGCCAGTTCGACACCCGGCACGTCGCCGAGCAGCGCCACCGGGTCGATGAAGTGGGCGAGCGAACCCGACGGGTCCACCTCGATGGCGTCGACGGACTGGGCGCGCTCGTCGTCGTCGAGGTACTCGTCCTCGGTCACCTGCTTCAGGGCGGCCGCCTTGAGCGCGCCCTCGTCGGTGATCTCCGCGATGAGCTCGATCTTGAGCCGGACGTAGCGCGGCTCGTCCTGGGTGGTTTCAGTGCTGGTCATGCGTGTGAGCGTACGGGAAGGGCCGGTCCCTCGGAGAAGGACCGGCCCTGCCGTTCTCCGCCTCGGTTCCCCCACCCGGGAACCGCGGAGACGCGCCGTGCGGCGCGCAGTACCGCGGGAGCCGCCGCACCCTGTCGACCGGCCGCAGCCGGACAGGGGCGGGACGACGGCACCTCCCGCGGAGACCCCTCTCCCCCGTTGCCGGGTTGGAGGGCGGACACGGCGGGCCGGGTCAGGACCGCCCGACGTGTCCGGAGCCGACCGCGTCCGCCGGGGAGCCGCTCCCGGACGGTTGCCGTCGTCTCGCTCGGCGTCTTGCCGTTGACCACCACGATGCCGGACGGTTGTTAACCGCGTGCTGCGGGCAGGTGACGCCGGTGTACCACTTCGCCCGTGGGCGAACCGCGGGCAAAACGTGGGCGAAACCTCGTCCGCCCCGCCGACCGGAGCCGGTGGCGGGGTCGGGGTCGGTCAGGGCCCGCCGGGGCCGGTCAGGGCCGGCGCCGACGGGTCAGTGCGCGGCGCGGCCGGCGAGGAAGCCCAGCAGGTCCTGGCGGGTGACGATGCCCTGCGGCTTGCCGTCCACCAGCACCACCGCGGCGTCGGCCTTCTCCAGCACGGTCATCAGGTTGGTGACCGTCTCGCCCGCACCGACGACCGGCAGCGGCTTGGACATCACCCGGTCCAGCGTGTCGGTCAGCTCGATCTCCTTCGCGAAGACGCCCTCCAGCAGGAGCTTCTCCGCCACCGAGCCGATCACCTCGCCGGCCATGATGTCGGGGTGCCCGGCACCCGGGGAGACCACCGGCATCTGCGAGACGCCGTACTCGCGCAGCACCCGGACCGCCTCGGCGACCGTCTCGTTCGGGTGCATGTGGACGAACTGCGGGATGCCCTCGTGCTCGATGGCGTCCTTGCGGGCCAGCACCTCGCCGATGTGCGCCTCGTCGGTGGCCGAGGGCAGGAAGCCGTAGTCGGCCATCCAGTCGTCGTTGAAGATCTTGGACAGGTAGCCGCGGCCGCCGTCCGGCAGCAGCACCACCACGACGTCGTCCGGGCCCAGGCCCTTGGCCACCTCCAGCGCGGCCACCACGGCCATGCCGCAGGAGCCGCCGACCAGCAGGCCCTCCTCCTTGGCCAGGCGGCGGGTCATCTGGAAGGAGTCCTTGTCGGAGACGGCGACGATGCCGTCGGCGACGTCACGGTCGTAGGCGGTCGGCCAGAAGTCCTCGCCCACGCCCTCGACCAGGTACGGCCGGCCGGTGCCGCCCGAGTAGACCGAGCCCTCCGGGTCGGCGCCGATCACCTTGACCTTGCCGCCCGAGACCTCCTTCAGGTAGTTGCCGGTGCCGGAGATGGTGCCGCCGGTGCCGACGCCCGCCACGAAGTGGGTGATCCGGCCCTCGGTCTGCTCCCACAGCTCCGGACCGGTGGAGTGGTAGTGCGAGGCCGGGTTGTCCGGGTTGGAGTACTGGTCCGGCTTCCAGGCGTTCGGGGTCTCCCGGACGAGCCGGTCGGAGACGTTGTAGTACGAGTCCGGGTGCTCGGGGGCCACGGCGGTGGGACAGACGACCACCTCGGCGCCGTACGCGCGCAGGGTGTTGATCTTGTCGGTGGACACCTTGTCCGGACAGACGAAGATGCACTTGTAGCCCTTCTGCTGGGCCACGATCGCCAGGCCGACGCCGGTGTTGCCGGAGGTCGGCTCGACGATGGTGCCGCCCGGCTTCAGGGCGCCCGAGGCCTCGGCGGCCTCGATCATGCGCATCGCGATGCGGTCCTTCACCGAGCCGCCGGGGTTGAAGTACTCGACCTTCGCCAGCACTGTCGCGCTGATGCCCTCGGTGACCTTGTTCAGCTTGACCAGCGGCGTGTTGCCGACGAGGTCGATGATCGAGTTGTGGTACCGCACGGGGGTCCTCCCGGTTGTGGGCATGCGAGTGCTTTCGGTACTGCAAAGCCTAGGCCGTGCCGCCCGCCCCAGCCCGCCCTTCCGCCCCACCCGCCCCTCGCCCCGCCCCGGCCCCGCGCGGCGGCCCCGCCACCCGCCCTCCTCCCCCAATGGCCCAGCCCCGCAGGTAGCCCCGGCCCCCGCGCGGGTAGGAGGGGGGTGCAGGCATCGCCATGGCCCCGGAGGGGGCGGCACCAGGACGCGAAGGGGGCATCGGATGCCAGGGGCACAGGACTCGCGGGCCCGGGTGGCCCGCCGGATCGCCACCGCGGCGGCGTACGGCGGCGGCGGGCTCGGCCTGCTGGGTGTGGGACTGGTGGGCGTGCTGCTCACCGAGAGCAAGCTGGCGATCCAGGCCATCGGCGTGCTGGAGGGCGATCCGCCCAAGGCCGACGGCGTCTACGGCGAGGCCTTCGCCGACAGCTCCGCCGCCACGCAGCCGCCGCTGGTGCTGGCCGTCCTCGGCGACTCCACCGGCGCCGGCCTCGGTGTGCTGCGGGCCCGGGAGACCCCGGGCGCGCTGCTGGCCGCGGGTCTGGCCTCGGTGGCCGAGCGCCCGGTCCGGCTGGTCAACGTGGCCCGCTCCGGCGGCCGTTCCGCCCACCTCTCGGGCCAGCTGGAGCAGGCGCTGCCGCACCACCCGGACGTCGCCGTGCTCATGATCGGCGCCAACGACGTGACCCGGCACAGCCCGGCCCAGCTGGCCGTCCGCCAGCTCGGCGAGGCCGTCGCGGCGCTGCGGGCGAACGGCTGCGAGGTGGTGGTCGGCACCTGCCCGGACCTCGGGACGATCAAGCCGGTGCACCCGCCGCTGCGCTGGGTGGCCCGCCGGCTGAGCCGCCAGCTGGCGGCCGCGCAGACCATCGCGGTCGTGGAGGCCGGCGGCCGGACGGTCTCGCTGGGCTCGCTGCTGGGCCCGGAGTTCGCGGCGCGCCCGGAGATGTTCGCCGCCGACCGCTACCACCCGTCCGCCCAGGGCTACGCGACGGCCGCGATGGCCGTGCTGCCCTCGGTGTGCGCCGCGCTCGGCCTCTGGCCGGAGGAGGAGCGCCCGGCCGCACCCGTGCCGGGCGGGACGGTGCTGCCGGTGGCGATGGCCGCCGCCGCCGCGGCCGGGCGTTCGGGCACCGAGGTCGCGGCCGTCGAGACGGAGGGCGCCAGCCGCCGCTGGGCGTTGCTGCGCCACCGGCTGCGGGTCGGGCTGCCCGGCTCGTGGGCGCCCGAGGAGGCCCGGGAAGGAGCCGTTCCAGAGGCCGGCGACACGTCGGCCAGCTCACACGCCGGGACGGGTGACGCCTGATCTACCAGGCGGTAACTTTCCTCCCGGACGCCAGTCCGCCGTCACCCAGCGAGGAGCCCGCCATGCCCGAAGCCGTCATCGTCAGCGCCACCCGTTCGCCGATCGGCCGGGCCTTCAAGGGCTCGCTCAAGGACGTCCGCCCCGACGACCTGACCGCCCACGTCATCCAGGCCGCGCTGGCCAAGGTCCCGCAGCTCGACCCGCGCGAGATCGACGACCTGATGCTCGGCTGCGGCCTGCCCGGCGGCGAGCAGGGCCACAACCTGGCCCGCATCGTGGCCGTCCAGATGGGCATGGACTACCTGCCCGGCGCCACCATCACCCGCTACTGCTCGTCCTCGCTGCAGACCACGCGGATGGCACTGCACGCGATCAGGGCCGGCGAGGGCGACGTCTTCCTCTCGGCCGGCGTGGAGACCGTCTCGCGCAGCGTGAACGGGACCTCGGACGGCATGCCGGGCACCACGAACCCGGTCTTCGACGAGGCCCAGGCCCGCACCGCCAAGCGCGCCGAGGAGGGCGGCGGGGAGTGGCACGACCCGCGCGAGGACGGCCTGCTGCCGGACGCCTACATCGCGATGGGCCAGACCGCCGAGAACCTGGCCGCGCTCAAGGGGATCACCCGCGCCGAGCAGGACGAGTTCGGCGTCCGCTCGCAGAACCTCGCCGAGGCCGCCATCAAGGCCGGCTTCTGGGAGCGCGAGATCACCCCGGTGACGCTCCCGGACGGCACCGTGGTGAGCAAGGACGACGGCCCGCGCGCCGGCGTCACGCTGGAGGGCGTCTCCGGCCTGAAGCCGGTGTTCCGACCGGACGGCACCGTGACCGCCGGTAACTGCTGCCCGCTGAACGACGGCGCCGCCGCGCTGGTCATCATGTCCGACACCAAGGCCCGGGAGCTGGGCATCACCCCGCTCGCCCGGGTGGTCTCCACCGGCGTCAGCGCGCTCTCCCCCGAGATCATGGGCTACGGCCCCGTCGAGGCCTCCCGGCAGGCGCTGCGGCGGGCCGGCCTGACCATCGACGACATCGACCTGGTCGAGATCAACGAGGCCTTCGCCGCCCAGGTGATCCCGTCCTACCGGGATCTCGGCATCGACCTGGACAAGCTGAACGTCAACGGCGGCGCGATCGCCGTCGGCCACCCGTTCGGCATGACCGGCGCCCGGATCACCACCACCCTGATCAACTCCCTGCAGTGGCACGACAAGCAGTTCGGCCTGGAGACCATGTGCGTCGGCGGCGGCCAGGGCATGGCGATGGTGATCGAGCGCCTCAGCTGACCCCGCCGAGCCACCCCGAAAGGGTCTGGACCACCCATTTGGAGTGACCGTGAGTAATTGAGGGCCGGATCACATCGCGAGGTCGATCCGGCCCTCTTTTCGCTCGTTTTCGGCCCGGAAATCGACACTGCGGAGCGGATCAACTCCACTGCGTAGAACGGTGTTACCTAACAATTTGGGGACAAGAGCGAAAGTCCCCCACAAATTAGACATTCGCCACTGCGGCAACAGCCCCGGATGCGGCAGTGTGGACACGTAACCCCGTTCCGCTCCTCGCTAGGAGTACGTTCCGTGAGCGCCGTCTACACCATCCTGCTGCTGATCCTGATCACCGTGTCGACCGCCGTGCTGCTCCATCTCCGGGGACTCTCCCGCCGGCTGGACGCGCAGGCCGCGGCCCAGGCCGCACCCGCCCCGGTGGACCAGGCCGCGATACGCCAGGCCGTCACCGAGGCACTCGCCGCCGACCGCGAGCGGGAGATCACCGAGGCCCGGGCGTTCTGGGCCGAGCAGGAGGCCCGCGCGGCCGAGGACGCGCCACTGTTCGACTCCCCGTACACCGGCGCGTTCGCCAGCACCGACGAGTGGCCGCTGTTCTTCCCCCGCCCCACCGGCCCGCAGGACGCCGTCGACAACGCCGGCACCATGGACCCGGAGTTCGGCGAGGCGCTGCGCTCCGCGCTGGAGGACCTGATCAACGAGGGCCCCGCCGAGCCCGGTCCCGAGGGCGGCTCGCCGCTGTTCCCCGGCCAGGGCTCCGGCACCTCCTCCGCCGGCTCCACCGCCGCCTCCACCGGCTCCGCCGAGCCCACCGGGGACGCCCGCGCCCGCCGCGAGGCCGACCTGCTGGCCACCGGCCTGGAGGCCGGGCTGCTGGACGCCGACCAGGCCGTCGAGGACGCCCCGGTCGCCGCGCCCGACCCGCGCCGCCACCCCTCCCACCCCGACTTCGTGCCCAGCCAGGCGCCGTCCCGCGAGTGGACCGACACCCGGCTGGCCACCCTCGCCGACGAGGCCGTCGCCCTGATCGACGTCCGCCCGGGCCCGCTGGGCACCCTGGACGTGTACGCCTTCGCCGACGGCACCACGCTCTGCGTGGCCCCGGGCGACCGGGAGGCCGCCTACCGGCTGATCGACGCGGTCCGTGCCGGTGAGCACGTCCGACTGCTCGGCGGCTCGCGCTTCTCCGGCTCGTACTCGCTGACCTTCTCCACCGACGAGGAGGCCGTCTACGTCCTCGCCGACCGGGTGGTCGCCAGCATCTGACGCCGCCCCAGCAGCGCGGCAGCACGGCACACACAGCGCAGCACGGCCCAGGGGGGGGCGGGGGAGTGGGTGTGAGACCCGCCCGCCCCGGGGGGGGTGCGGGGGCGCAGCCGCACCGACCGCCCCGGCGCCGCCCCCCGGCCCCCCCCGCGACGGCCCGCCGGACGCGGTC
>NZ_JBHWIJ010000282.1:0-11257 GCF_042732255.1 Kitasatospora sp. NPDC059803
GGCGTGCACCTCCGGGCCGATGGCGGGCTGACGCCAACCCCCGTCGGCCGCCCGGGAACCCGGGATCGGACGATCGCGGGCTCAGGCGGTCGCGGGCTCAGGCGACGTCGAACCGGTCCAGGTTCATCACCTTGACCCAGGCCGCGACGAAGTCCGCCACGAACTTCTCCTTCGCGTCGTCGCTCGCGTAGACCTCGGCGACGGCGCGCAGTTCGGAGTTGGAGCCGAAGACCAGGTCGGCCCGGGTGCCGGTCCACTTGAGCGCGCCGGTGGCCGCGTCCCGGCCCTCGAAGGTGTGCCCGTCCTCCGAGGTGGCCTTCCACTCCGTGCCCAGGTCGAGCAGGTTGACGAAGAAGTCGTTCGTCAGGGCCTCGGGGGTCCCGGTGAGGACGCCGTGCGGGGACTGCTGGTAGTTGGCGCCCAGCACGCGCAGGCCGCCGACCAGCACGGTCAGTTCGGGCGCGCTCAGGGTCAGCAGGTTCGCCTTGTCGAGCAGCAGGTACTCGGCGGCCAGCCGGCTGCCCTTGCCCACGTAGTTGCGGAAGCCGTCCGAGGTCGGCTCCATCGCCGCGAAGGAGTCGACGTCGGTGAGCTCCTGCGTCGCGTCCGCCCGGCCGGGCGTGAACGGCACCACCACGTCGCGGCCGGCCGCCCGGGCGGCCTTCTCCACGCCGACGCCGCCGGCCAGCACCACCACGTCCGCCAGCGAGACCTGCTTGGCGCCGGACCGGGCGTTGAACTCCTGCTGCACGCCCTCCAGGGTGCGCAGCACCGAGGCCAGCCGGTCCGGCTCGTTGACCTCCCAGCCGATCTGCGGCTGGAGCCGGATCCGGCCGCCGTTGGCGCCGCCGCGCTTGTCGCTGCCGCGGAACGAGGAGGCCGCCGCCCACGCGGTGGACACCAGCTCGGACACCGACAGCCCGGAGGCGGCGATCCGCTCCCGCAGGGCGGCGACGTCTGCGGCGTCGATCTGCTGGTAGTCGACCGCGGGCAGCGGGTCCTGCCACACCAGTTGCTCGGCCGGGACCTCCGCGCCGACGTAGCGGGCGAGCGGGCCCATGTCGCGGTGGGTCAGCTTGAACCAGGCGCGGGCGAAGGCGTCCGCGAGCTCCTCGGGGTGCTCCAGGAAGCGCCGGGAGATCGGCTCGTAGACCGGGTCCAGGCGCAGCGACAGGTCGGTGGTCAGCATCGTCGGGGCGTGCCGCTTGGACGGGTCGTGGGCGTCCGGGACGGTGTCCGCTCCGGCGCCGCCCTTCGGCTTCCACTGGAAGGCGCCGGCCGGGCTCTTGGTCAGCTCCCACTCGTAGCCGAACAGCGTCTCGAAGAAGCTGTTGTCCCAGGTCACCGGGGTGGCCGTCCAGGCGCCCTCCAGGCCGCTGGTGATCGCGTCCGCGCCCTTGCCGGTGCGGAAGGTGCTCTTCCAGCCGAGGCCCTGCTGCTCGATCGGGGCGTCCTCGGGGTCGGGGCCGACGTTGTCCGCCGGGCCCGCGCCGTGGGTCTTGCCGAAGGTGTGGCCGCCGGCGATCAGCGCGACGGTCTCCTCGTCGTTCATCGCCATCCGGTAGAAGGTCTCGCGGATGTCGCGGGCGGCGGCGAGCGGGTCCGGGGTGCCGTTGGGGCCCTCGGGGTTGACGTAGATCAGGCCCATCTGGACGGCGGCGAGCGGGCGCTCCAGCTGGCGGTCGCCGGTGTAGCGCTCGTCGCCGAGCCAGGTGGTCTCCGGGCCCCAGTAGACGTCCTCGTCCGGCTCCCACTCGTCCACGCGGCCGCCGCCGAAGCCGAAGGTCTCGAAGCCCATCGACTCCAGGGCGACGTTCCCGGCCAGGATCATCAGGTCGGCCCAGGAGAGGTTGCGGCCGTACTTCTTCTTCACCGGCCACAGCAGGCGGCGGGCCTTGTCCAGGCTGGCGTTGTCGGGCCAGCTGTTCAGCGGGGCGAAGCGCTGCTGCCCGGCGCCGGCGCCGCCGCGGCCGTCGCTGATCCGGTAGGTGCCCGCGCTGTGCCACGCCATCCGGATGATGAAGGGGCCGTAGTGCCCGTAGTCGGCCGGCCACCACGCGTGCGAGGTGGTGAGGGCCGTCTCGATGTCCCGCTTCACGGTCGGAAGGTCGAGGGATCCGAACGCCGCGGCGTAGTCGAAGTCCGCGCCGAGCGGATTCGCCACGGCCGGATTCTTCGCGAGGATCTTCAGATTGAGCCGCTCCGGCCACCACTGGCGGTTTCCGCCGCCCTGGGTGGGGTGCGGCGCGCGCCCGTGGGCCACCGGGCAGCCACCCGTGCCCTCCGCCTGCGGCTCGGGTTCGGTAACGATGGGATCGTGGTTCTCAGACATGGAAATCCTTCCCTACAAGGCGGATCACGGTGTCTTGACTGCTACTTCCTGCTACCCAGGCTATCGCCGGAGCCGATCCTACGATGGACACGATCCACGTCAAGAACGACACCAAAGGCATATCCGATCGGGAACCGGAGCGAAGCCGAAATCACTTGGTAAAATCCTGACCTCCCATTGACCTGAATAGGTGAACCGATATGAGTGACCTGCTGGAGCGACTGCGCGGACGCGGCTGGCGCCTCACCTCCCAGCGGCGTGTCGTGGCGGAGGTCCTGGACGGCGAGCACGTTCACCTCACCGCCGACGAGGTCCACGCCCGAGCCGCCGAACGCCTGCCCGAGATCTCCCGGGCCACCGTCTACAACACCCTCGGCGAACTGGTCACCCTCGGCGAGGTCACCGAGGTCTCCACCGACGGCCGGGCCAAGCGCTACGACCCCAACGCCCACCACCCGCACCAGCACCTCGTCTGCACCCACTGCGGCACCATCCGCGACGTCCACCCCACCGACGACCCCCTCACCGCCCTCCCCGCCGACCAGCGCTTCGGCTTCACCGTCACCGACGCCGCCGTCACCTACCGCGGCCTCTGCCCGACCTGCACGGGCTGACCACGGGCCGACCACGGGCTGACCACGGGCTGACCACGGGCTGACCACGGGCCAGGACTCCCGGTCCCGCCCGGACCGAGGACCGGCATTCCCTGCGAAGATCGGGGGATGGAACTGACGATGGTTGACGTCATACCGGGAAACGCCGCCATGGCGGCCGATGTCGGGCCGCTGATACGGCAGTTGAGGCCGGCCCTGACCGCCGAGGGGTTCGCCGCCTTCGCCGCCGAGGCGCACGCGCAGGGGCTGGTCTTCACCGCCGCGTACGACGGTCGCGGGCGGTGCGTCGGGGTGGCGACCCACCGGGTGCTGGCGACCAGCCGCGGCCGGCTGCTGTTCGTCGACGACCTGGTGACCGACCGCGCGGTGCGGTCGGCGGGGGTCGGCGGGCGGCTGATGGCGGAGCTGGAGGAGCGGGCCCGGCGGACGGGGTGCGCCCGGATCGAGCTCGATTCGGGGGTGACCAACCACGGCGCGCACCGGTTTTATCACACGGCCCGGATGTCGATCGTCGCCCTGCACTTCGCCCGCGAGATCCGGGCCGGTTCGTAACGGTTCGAGGGGACGGCCGGCTCACGGCCCGCGGTGCCGGCCGGTTCGCGGCCGTTCGCCGCGGCAGCGGGCCGGAGTTGACACGGAATCACCGAGTTGACGGACCCGCCGGCCTGCCCTTGACCCCCTCCGGGGCCGGGCTGGGACGATCCCCGGCATGGGCGAAACCATCAACGAGAAGCAGCCGATATTCTCCGCCGACGCCGACATTCGCATTTCCGCGACACCGATCGAGGTCTACGCGGTGATCAGCGACCTGCCGCGCAGCGGCGAATGGAGCCCGGAATGCCTGGGCGGTGAATGGACGGTCGGCGAGCCGGCCGCCGTCGGGTCCGTGTTCCGCGGCGACAACCTCCGCGGCGACGACATCGTCGCCTGGGCGCCGGTGGTCCGCGGCCGGTGGACGACCCAGTCCGAGGTGGTCACCGCGGAGCCGGGCCGGACCTTCCGGTGGGCGATACACAACTCGGACGGCCAGAAGCAGGAGAGCATCTGGGGCTTCGACATCGAAGCAGCCGAGGGCGGCGGCAGCCTGCTGACCCACCACTTCCGCATGGACTCGGCCACCCAGGGCATCAAGGGCATCACCGCGGAGATGGACGCGGCCGAGAAGCAGCGCTTCTTCGCGGAGTGGGGCGACAAGATCTCCGGCGATCTGGCCGCCTCCCTGCAGCGCATCAAGGCCGTCATCGAAGAGGCGTGACGCCGGGCGGTATCCGGCCTTTCCGCGATTCGCCCGGAATTCCCGGGCTCGTGCCCGGGCACGCGGCCATTCGGACGCCCGGGCACGCCAATTCACCTCGGACGGTGTCCCTTTCACCGCGGGTGGTGTCCATTCCATTCACGTCAGGCGCCGACGGCGCACAGCCGCGGCCCGGGAGGCGTACAGGTGCTTCTTCAACGTATCGGAAACCGGGGAATTCAGCTCGGGATGCTCTTCGAACGCGCCGCGGCCAGACACGGCGCGAACGTCCTCATCCTCGACCACGACCTCGACGCGGCACCGGAGTTGGGCCGCAGGGCGACTGTCGCCGAGGTGTCGGACCTGGTGGACGACCTGGCCTCCCGGCTCTGGGCGGCGGGCGTGCGGCCGAGCCGGCGGGTGGTGGTGTACAAGGCCGACGGCTTCGACATCACGCTGCTCGCGTGCGCGGCGGCGCGGATCGGGGCCGTCCCGGTCCTGCTGTCGCCGGCTCTGGACGGCGCGACGGTCGCCGAGCTGGTCCGCCGCACCGACCGGCCGTTCCTGGTGACCGACCAGGAGAAGCTGGAGAACGTGCTGCCCGAGACGGTCTTCGACCTCGCCGACCGGGTGGTGCTGACCTCCGGCTCGTACCAGGACGCCGTCGAACTGCGGGCGCTGGCCGGGGTGGAGAGGGTCAAACCCGTCATCATGCCAGCCGACCACCCGACCCTGATCACCCACACCTCGGGCACCACCGGGACGCCCAAGCTGGCCGTGCACACCGGGTTCAGCCTGCAGTCCCGCTACCGCCCGCAGGCCTCCGTCATCGCCCCGCTGATCCCGGGCCGGGAGACCATCGCCATCCACGTCTCCTTCGTCCACTCCCGGCTGATCACCGCGCTGGCGATCTCGCTCTACCGCGGCTTCCCGCTGGTCGTGCTGCGCGAGTCGGACCCGAAGCACGTCGGCGACCTGTTCGCGCGGCTGAAGCCGGGCATCCTGGAGGCGCACCCCAACTCCTTCATGGAGTGGGAGGAGTTGGCGCAGGACCCGCGCGGCCCACTGTCCAACGTCAAGCTGTTCAGCAGCACCTTCGACGCGATCCACCCGCGGACCGTGCACCGGTTGCTGCGCGCCACCCGGCGCCGCTCGCCGCTCTTCGGCCAGCTGTACGGGCAGAGCGAGATCGGCCCGGCCATCGTCCGCGGCTTCACCCGGCGCCGCACCCTGGACGACGACGGCCGCTGCGTCGGCATGCCGTTCCCCGGGATGACCGACGTCCGGGTGGTCAGCCGGAACGGCAACCCGCCGTCCGAGCGGAACCCGGGCTTCATCGAGGTGCGCAGCGACGGACGCATCGTCACCTATCTCGGCGAGCAGGACCGCTACGACGCCCAGGTGTCGGCGGACGGCTGGTGGCGGATGGGCGACGTCGGCTACCGCACCAAGTGGGGCTGCGTGCACCTGCTGGACCGCGAGGTCGACCTGATCGAGGGCTTCGGCAGCACCCTCGCGGCCGAGGACACCCTGTTCGGCCAGCTGCCCGGCCTCGCCGAGGTCATCATCATCCCCGGCCCGGACGGCAGGGCCGTGCCGGTGGTGTGCACCAAGGACGACGAACCACTGGACCTGGCGGCCTGGCGGCGCGCCGCGGCGTCGCTGCCACCGATGGCCGAGCCGGTCCACCGGCGGCTGGAGGAGCTGCCGAGGACCGCCACCACCAAGATCAAGCGCCTGGAGCTCGCCCGCCTGCTGCTCGCCGAAGCCCCGCAGGGCACCCGGGTGGACGTGGAAGACGTGGAGGACGTGAAGCCGTGAGTGAGCGAACCGAGCTCGTCATCGAGAGGTGCGCGCGGGCGCACGCCCCTGCCGAGCGAAGCGAGGCGGGCGCATGAGCACAGTGGGCAGCAAGGCGGCACTGGAGGTCTGCGTCATCGGGGCCGGCCCGCGCGGCCTGTCCGTTCTGGAACGGCTCTGCGCCAACGAGCGCGCAGCGCCCTCGCACGGCTCCATCACGGTGCACATGGTCGACCCGGCCGCGCCCGGCGCCGGCGCCGTCTGGCGCCAGGACCAGTCACGGCACCTGCTGATGAACACCGTGGCCTCGCAGATCACCGTGTACACCGACGACAGCTCCCGGATCGACGGCCCGATCGAGCCCGGTCCGAGCCTGTGGGAGTGGGCGGTGGAGGTCGCCGAGGCCGGCGCGGCCTCCGGGCAGGACGAGGAGTGCGTGGCCGAGGCCCGCGCCCTGCAAGCCGACAGCTACCCCACCCGGGCGTTCTACGGGCGCTACCTGAACGCGAGCTTCCGCCGGGTGGTGGACGGCGCGCCCGCGCACGTCACCGTCCAGGTGCACCGCTCGCGGGCGGTGGCGATGGCGGACACCCACGGTGTCCCCGGCGGCCCGCAGGGCATCCGCCTGGAGAACGGCAGCCGGCTCAACCGCCTGGACGCCATCGTGCTCGCCCAGGGCCACGTCGCGGCCCGGCCGACCCCGCACGAGGAACGGACGGCGAGCCTGTCCCGGATCCACCACCTCACCTACATCACCCCGGCCAACCCGGCGGACCTCGACCTGAGCGGCATCCTGCCGGGCCAGCACGTCCTGTTGCGCGGACTCGGGCTGAACTTCTTCGACCACATGGCCCTGTTCACGGTCGGCCGGGGCGGCGCCTTCGTCCGCGCGGACGGACGGCTGGTGTACCGGCCGTCGGGCCGGGAGCCGAAACTGTTCGCCACTTCGCGCCGCGGCATCCCGTACCACGCCCGCGGCGAGAACGAGAAGGGCGCGTACGGCCGTTACTTCCCCCGGTTGCTGACCGCCGAGTACATCGCCGGGCTGCGCGAGCAGTCCGCGGCCGGTGAGCCGGTGCAGTTCCGCACCGATCTGTGGCCGCTGATCGCGCGCGAGGTGGAGAGCGTCTACTACGGCACGCTGCTCGAAGCGAAGGGCCGCGGTGCCGAGCGGGAGCCCTTCGTCCAGCGGTACCTGACGGTCGCCCACGGCGGCGGCTTCGCGGCCCTGCTCGACGAGCACGGCATCCCCGAGTCGGAGCGCTGGGACTGGGAGCGGCTCTTCCGCCCTTACGGGGACCGGGAGTTCACCGGGCCGGAGGACTTCCGCGACTGGCTGCTCGGGTACCTGGCCGAGGACGTCGAGGCGGCCCGCGCCGGCAACCTCAGCGGCCCGCTCAAGACCGCCCTGGACATCCTGCGCGACCTGCGCAACGAGATCCGCCTCGCGGTGGACCACGGCGGGCTGGAGGGGAACTCGCACCGGGACGACCTGGAGGGCTGGTACACCCCGCTCAACGCCTTCCTGTCGATCGGCCCGCCGGTCTCCCGGATCGAGGAGCTGATCGCCCTGATCGAGGCCGGGGTGGTCGAACTCACCGGCCCGGGCACCGAGATCCGGATCGACACCGAGGCGGCCGCCTACGTGCTCACCTCCCGGGCGGTGCCCCAGCCGCCGGTGCGCGCCACCGTCCTGATCGAGGCCCGGCTGCCCGAACCCGACCTGCGCCGCACCACCGACCCGCTGCTGCAGCACCTGCTGAGCACCGAGCAGGCCACCGCGTACCGGATCCCGGGCACGGGCGGCACCGATTACGAGACCGGCGGCCTGGCCGTCACCAAACGGCCGTACCGGCTGCTGGACACCCGGGGCCGCGCGCACCCGCGGCGCTACGCCTACGGGGTGCCGACCGAGTCGGTGCACTGGGTGACGGCGGCCGGAATCCGGCCCGGCGTGGACTCGGTGACGCTCGGCGACTCGGACGCGATCGCCCGCTCGCTGCTCGCCCTGCCGCCCACCACCCAGCTGCCCTTCGGGGTCCGGCCGGACGCGGCCGTCACCGACCTGACCGGAGTGCTGATATGACCGACCCTGACGAGCCGGTCGCCCCGCACGGACCTGGCGACCGGCACGACCCGCACGACGCGCACGACGCGGCCGGCATCCTGACCGACTCCGGGCTGCTCTCGCCGGTCCGCGCCGGGACGCCGGTCGAGGCCGCCGTCTGCGACCGGGCCTGGCTGCAGGCCATGCTGGACGCCGAGGCGGCGCTGGCCCGGGCCCAGGCCGGGCTGGGCACCCTGCCGAAGACCGCCGCCGACACCATCACCCGCCTGGCCCGCGCCGAGCTGCTGGACCTGCGGTCCCTCGCGGTCGAGTCCAGGGAGACCGCCAACCCGGTGGTCGGGCTGGTCCGGGCGCTGACCGCGGTGGTGGCGGCCGAGGACCGGGCCGCCGCCGAGTACGTCCACCGCGGCTCCACCAGCCAGGACGTCCTGGACACCGGCGCGATGCTGGTGGCCGCCCAGGCCCTGCGGATCATCCGCGCCGACCTCGCCCGCACCGCGCGGGCCCTGGCCGTCCTCGCCGAACGGCACCGGGACACCGTCCTCCCCGGCCGCACGCTCGCCCTGCAGGCCGTACCGACCACCTTCGGCCTCAAGGCGGCCGGCTGGCGCCGGCTCGTCCTGGACGCCGAGCAGCGGCTCGGGCACGTCGCCGAGCACGGTCTGCCGGTCTCGCTCGGCGGCGCCGCCGGCACCCTCGCCGGGTACCTGGAATACGCCCGGATCGACGGCGCGGCCGCGAACGGGGCGGCGCCCGACCCGGGCGACTACCTGGACCGGCTGCTCACCGCCTTCGCCGCCGAGACCGGGCTGGCCCGCCCGGTGCTGCCCTGGCACGCGCTGCGCACCCCGATCGCCGACCTCGCGGGCGCGCTGGCCTTCACCGCCGGCGCCCTCGGCAAGATCGCGATCGACGTGCAGTCGCTGACCAGGACGGAGGTCGGCGAGGTGGCCGAGCCCACCGCGGCCGGGCGCGGCAGCTCCTCCGCGATGCCGCACAAGCGCAACCCGGTACTGGCCACCCTGATCCGCAGCGCCGCGCTGCAGGTGCCGGTGATCGCCACCGGGCTCACCCAGTGCCTGCTGGCCGAGGACGAGCGCTCGGGGGGCGCCTGGCACGCCGAGTGGCAGCTGCTGCGCGAGGCGCTGCGGCTGACCGGGGGCGCCGCGCACACTGCGGTGGAGCTCGCCGAGGGGCTGGAGGTCCGGCCCGAACGGATGCGCACCAACCTGGAACTGACGGGTAGTCAGATCATCTCGGAACGGATCGTCGCCGTCCTGGCGCCCCGACTCGGCAAGGCGACGGCCAAGCAGCTGCTCACCGAGGCCTCCGGCGAGGCCGACCGCGATGGGCGGCCACTGGAGCAGGTGCTCGCCGAACTGCCTGCTCTCGACGGCATGTTCGGCAGGGCCGAGCTCTCTCGGCTGTGCGATCCGACCTCGTACACCGGGGCGGCCGGCCCCCTCGTCGACCGGGCCCTGCGCGAGCCGTGAGGCCGGCCCGGCGCCGGCGCCCCGGCGCCGGACTCCCGAGCGATCTGCGACCAACCGAAGGGGAAGAGGAGCATGTTCCTGCAACGCGTCGGCAACCGAGGCATCCGACTGGGCACGGTCTTCGACCGCGCGGCCGCCCGTCACCCGGCGAGCCCGGTCTACCTCGACCACGACCTCGACATCGCCCCGGAGCTGGGCCGGCGGGTCACCCTGACCGAACTCGCCGATCTGGTCGACGACTTCGCCGCCCGACTGTGGGCTTCCCAGGTCCGCCCCGGCTCGCACGTGGTGATCCACAAGTCGGACAGCTTCGACATCTCCCTGCTCGCCTACAGCGTCGCCCGGGTCGGCGGGGTACCGGTGCTGCTGTCCCCGAAGCTGGACGGCACCACCGTCGCCCGCCTGCTGGGGCGGCTGTCCCGGCCGACGCTGCTCACCGACGCGGCGAAGCTGGAGCAGGAACTCCCGTCCGAGGTGTTCGACCTGACCGAGCGGGTGCTGGTGGCCACCGGGGAGTTCCCGGGCGCGACCGCGCTGGCCGGGCTGGCCGGGGTCGAGCGGGTGGCACCCGTGATCATGCCGCAGGACCAGCCGGCCCTGATCACCCACACCTCGGGCACCACCGGCCTGCCCAAGCTCGCCGTCCAGACCGGCATCACGATCCAGGCCCGCTGCCGCCCGCAGTCGGTGCTGCTCGCCCCGGTCGGGCGGCACGAGCCGATCGCCGTACACGTCTCCTTCGCCCACTCGCGGATGATCAGCGGGGCCGCGCTGTTCGCGCTGCGCGGCCACCCCATGATCATCCTGCGGGACGACGAGCCGGAGCACGTCGCGAAGCTGTTCGCCCGGATCCCCCCGGGGGTGATCGAGTCCCACCCCAACACCCTGCTGAGCTGGGAGGTCCTGGCGGACCACCCGGCGAAGCCGCTGGCCAAGGTCCGCTGCTTCAGCAACACCTTCGACGCCATCCACCCGCGCACGGTCGACACCCTGCTGGGCGCGTCCGAGCGCAGCCTGCCGTTCTTCGCCCAGACGTACGGGCAGAGCGAGACCGGCGCCATCGCCGCCCGCACCTACACCCGGCACCGCCGCAGCGGCGCCGACGGCCGCTGCGTCGGGCGGACCTTCCCCGGGATGACCGAGGTCCGGGTGGTCAGCCGGGACGGCCGGCCGGTGACCAAGAACTCCCCCGGCCACATCGAGGTGCGCAGCGGCGGGCAGATCGTCACCTACTTCGGCGAGCGGGAGCGCTTCGAGGGCCAGTTCTCGCGGGACGGCTGGTGGCGGATGGGCGACCTCGGCTACCGCACCCGGTGGGGCTGCCTGCACCTGCTGGACCGCGAGGTCGACGAGATCCCGGGGATCAACAGCACCCTGGACCTGGAGGACAAGCTGTTCACCCGGCTGCCCGAGCTGCTGGAGGTGATCATCGTGCCCGGCGGGGACAAGGCCCCGGTGCCCGTGGTCTGCACCCGGGACGACCAGCCGCTCGACCTCGCCCGCTGGAACCGCGCGGTGGCCGGCCTGCCCACCCTGGCCCCGCCGGTGCAGCGCCGGCTGGACGAGCTGCCGCACACCGCCACGACCAAGGTGAAGCGGCTGGAGCTGGCCAGGGAGCTGGCCACGGCCGAGGAGGCCTGAGCCTCCGAAGGCGTGGGGCCCCCGCGGCGGGGGTGGGCACGCCCCGGGCGCGGGGGGGGGTGGGGGGGGCGGGCG
>NZ_JBHWIJ010000283.1:0-4307 GCF_042732255.1 Kitasatospora sp. NPDC059803
CTGGGGGGCGGGCGCGTCGACGACGGGGGCGACGGCGCGCTCGACGTCCTCGGTGGAGTGCGCGGCGGACAGCTGCACCCGGATCCGGGCCTGGCCGTGCGGGACCACCGGGAACGAGAAGCCGATCACGTACACGCCGCGCTCCAGCAGCAGTTCGGCGAGCCGGCCGGCCTTGGCCGCATCGCCGATCATCACCGGGGCGATCGGGTGGTCGCCCGGCAGGATCTCGAAGCCGGCCTCGGTCATCCTGCTGCGGAACAGCGCCGTGTTGGCCGCCAGCCGCTCGCGCAGCTCGTTGGACTGCTCGACCAGGTCGAGCACCTTCAGCGAGGCCGCCGCGATCACCGGGGCGAGCGAGTTGGAGAACAGGTACGGGCGGGAGCGCTGGCGCAGCAGGGCGACGATCTCCCGGCGGGCGGCGACGTAGCCGCCGGAGGCGCCGCCGAGCGCCTTGCCGAGGGTGCCGGTGATGATGTCCACGCGGTCCATCACGCCGTGCTGTTCGGGGGTGCCGCGGCCGCCGGGGCCGACGAAGCCGACGGCGTGCGAGTCGTCGACCATGACCATGGCGTCGTAGCGGTCGGCCAGGTCGCAGATCTCGCGCAGCGGGGCGACGTAGCCGTCCATCGAGAACACGCCGTCGGTGACGATCAGGCGGCGGCGGGCGTCCTGGGTCTCCTTGAGCTGCTGCTCCAGGTCGGCCAGGTCGCGGTTGGCGTAGCGGTGGCGGCGGGCCTTGCTGAGCCGGATGCCGTCGATGATGCTCGCGTGGTTGAGCGCGTCGGAGATGACGGCGTCGCGGTCGTCGAGCAGGGTCTCGAAGACGCCGCCGTTGGCGTCGAAGCAGGAGGAGTACAGGATGGTGTCCTCCTGGCCCAGGAAGGCCGAGAGCCGGTCCTCCAGCGCCTTGTGGACGTCCTGGGTGCCGCAGATGAAGCGCACCGAGGCCATGCCGTAGCCCCAGCGGTCCAGCGCGTCCTTGGCGGCGGCGAGCACCTCGGGGTGGTCGGCCAGGCCGAGGTAGTTGTTGGCGCAGAAGTTCAGCACCTCACCGGGGCGGCCGCCGCCGGTGACGGTGACCGCGGCGCTCTGCGGGGTGCCGATGACCCGCTCGGGCTTGAAGAGCCCGGCCTCGCGGATCTCGTCGAGGGTGATGGCGATGTCGGCGCGCACGTTGTCGAACACTGCGGACTCCTAACGAGGACGAACGGGGGGCTCAGGCGGTCCAGTCGAGGATGATCTTGCCGCAGCGGCCGCTGGCGGCCTCGTCGAAGGCGGCCGCGAAGTCGTCGGCGGCGTACCGGCCGGTGATCACCGGGGCGAGGTCCAGCCCGCCCTCCAGCAGCACGGACATCGCGTACCAGGTCTCGAACATCTCGCGGCCGTAGATGCCCTTGATGGTGAGCATCGAGGTGACGACCGAGGCCCAGTCGATCGGGAACTGCTCGGCGGGCAGGCCGAGCACGGCGATCTTCCCGCCGTGGGTCATGTTGGCGATCATCGACTGCATCGCCTCGGGGCGGCCGGACATCTCCAGGCCGACGTCGAAGCCCTCGCGCAGGCCGAGCTTCTGCTGGCCCTCCTCGATGGTGTGCTCGGCGACGTTCAGCGCCAGCGTGACGCCGACCTCCCGGGCCAGGTCGAGGCGGTACGGGGAGACGTCGGTGATCATCACGTTGCGGGCGCCGGCGTGCTTGGCGACGGCGGCCGCCATGATGCCGATCGGGCCCGCGCCGGTGATCAGCACGTCCTCGCCGACCAGCGGGAAGGAGAGCGCGGTGTGGACGGCGTTGCCGAACGGGTCGAAGATCGCGGCCACGTCCAGGTCGACCGGCACCCGGTGCACCCAGACGTTGGAGGCGGGCAGGGCCACGTACTCGGCGAAGGCGCCGTCCCGGCCGACGCCGAGGCCGACCGTGTTGCGGCACAGGTGGCGGCGGCCGGCCTGGCAGTTGCGGCACTTGCCGCAGACCAGGTGGCCCTCGCCGCTGACCCGGTCGCCGACCGCGATGTCCGCGACGCCGGCGCCGATCTCGGCGACCTCGCCGACGAACTCGTGGCCGAGCACCAGCGGGGTCGTGATGGTCTGCTGGGCCCAGCCGTCCCAGTTGCGGATGTGCAGGTCGGTGCCGCAGATGCCGGTCCGCAGCACCTTGATCAGCACCTCGCCGGGGCCGATCTCCGGCTTCGGGACGTCCACCAGCCAGAGCCCGGGCTCGGCCTTCTGCTTGACGAGTGCCTTCACGGGCGACGGCTCCTGACGTGCGAGTGGGGCGGCCTTCGCGGGTGGGCAGGCCGAGTGGCCCCGGTGTGGCCGTTCCTGGCGGACGCGTTCCGGGCAGGCAGCAATCTGCCTGGTGAGAGCGGGTTCGGTCCATCGAGGAATTCTTAAGGGCGGCCACAGCTGGGCTAAACGATCGTGCCCGAGCTGGGGCCGGGGGCGGGTGCGGCATGCCGGTGCTCACCTGTTCGGCCGAGCGCGAGCCCGCTTCCGCGACACCAATCCCCCAGTGGGCAGCGGTCCTTGACAACACGGGAGGCGATGTGCGCCAGCCGGCTGGGGCAGTCGGCTGACCGCTGGGTCCGTTCGGGTCAGCCCCGAGGCGGCCGACGCGCGGGGCCGCACCGGCGGTGCTTACGGTGGCGGCGCTCCCCCGTCGGCCTCGTGGAGCAGCGCTCCGGGGCCGTCCGCCGCAGAGAGGCGCCTCGACCTATGACCACGATCCGACGGCCGCATCCGGCCGCGTCCCGTTCCACCCGCCGAGCGGCCTGCGCCGCCCTGGTGCTGACCGGCCTGCTCGCGACCGCGGCCTGCTCCGGCGGGTCGCCGCCGAACCGGTCGGCCGGCGGCGCGGCCCTCACCGCCGAGCCGGCCGCGCTCAGCCCGTCCGCGTCGGGCTCCACCGCCGGCTCGGGCGCCGCGAGCGGCTCGGCCGGCGCGGTGGTGCCGCTGACCCCCGACGTCGCCAAACAGCTGGACGCCGCGATCAAGCAGGTGCTGAACCAGACCTCCACCCCCGGCGTGATCGTCGGGATCACCACCCCCGACGGCAGCTACCAACGGGCCTTCGGCCAGGCCGACAAGTCCGGCACCCCGATGTCGCCCGATCTGAACATGCGGATCGGCAGCGTGACCAAGACCTTCACGGCGACCGGCGTGCTGCGGCTGGTCGACCAGGGCAAGGTGGGCCTGGACGACCCGGTCTCCAAGTACGTGGACGGCGTGCCCGGCGGCGACAACATCACCATCCGCCAGCTCGCCGGGATGCGCAGCGGCCTGTTCCCGTACACCTCCGACCCGGACTTCGTGAACGCGCTGATCAGCGACCCGAACCGGGTGTTCACGCCCGACCAGCTGCTCGCCTACGGGTACAAGCACCCGGCGAACTTCCCGCCGGGCAGCAAGTTCCAGTACAGCAACAGCAACTACATCCTGCTCGGCAAGGTCATCGAGAAGGCCGGCGGGGAGCCCGTGGACCAGTTCCTCAAGGACCAGGTGTTCAGCCAGGCCGGGCTGAACGGGACGGTCTTCCCGACCGACGCGACCTTCCCCGACCCGCACGCCCGCGGCTACACCGACCAGACTCCCAACGGCCAGACCACGGACGCCACCGACTGGAACCCGTCCTGGGCCTGGTCGGCCGGGGCGGTCATCTCCAACCTCACCGACCTGCAGAACTGGACGAAGTCCCTGGCCACCGGCTCCCTGCTGAAGCAGGACACCCAGTCCCAGCGGTTGAAGACCCAGCCGACCGGCGACCCCGGCGTCGGCTACGGCCTCGGGCTGTTCAACAACAACGGGTGGATCGGGCACAACGGCTCGCTGCCCGGTTACGAGACCGTGGCGGTGTACCTGCCGCAGTCCCAGGCCACCCTGGTGGTGCTGCTCAACACCGATGTGCCGTACCGGGGTTCGGAGCCGTCCTCGCTGTTCGCGAAGGCGATCACGCAGATCGTCTCGCCGAAGAACGTCTACTCGATCCCGCCCGTGAACACCGCCTCGCCGTCGGCCTCGTCCTCGGGGTCCGCGTCACCGTCGCCCTCGCTCTCGCCCTCGGGATCGGGGTCGGCCTCGTCCCCGGCCTCGCCCGGCGCCCCGGGGCCCGCCTCCGGCGCGCCGACCACGGTCAACGCCTGAGCACCAGACCGCCTGAACGCTTGAGTGCCTGAGCGCCAGAGCCATCGGAGCCCCACCCGTGGGGGGGGGGCGGCCCGGGCCCGCGCCCGGGGCGGCCGCCCCGCCCCCCCAGCACCACACCCCCCCCCCACGAGGTAGTTATAGGAGGACCCACACCGCGCGGGGGGTG
>NZ_JBHWIJ010000283.1:4317-11217 GCF_042732255.1 Kitasatospora sp. NPDC059803
TCCCCCCGCTACTCGTTGGTGGCCCGCCCCCCTCACCCCTGCCCCCCCCCCCCGGACGCCCGGCGCCCCCGCCCCCCCGCCCCCCCCCCACCGGCGCGCCGTCAACTGCCCAGCACGCGGGCCAGATCGTAGGAGACGGGCTCCTCCAGCTGCGCGTAGGTGCAGCTCTCCGGCGCGCGGTCCGGCCGCCAGCGGCGGAACTGCGCGGTGTGCCGGAAGCGGGTGCCCTCCATGTGGTCGTAGGCGACCTCGACCACCCGCTCGGGGCGCAGCGCGACCCAGGAGAGGTCCTTGCCGCCGGTCCACCGGCTGACCGCGCCCGGCAGCCGGCCCTCGGCGTGCGCCGCCTCGTCGGCCCAGCCGCCCCACGGGTGGCGGGAGAGGTCGGTCATCCGCAACGGGGCCAGCTCCTCGGCGAGTTCGCGGCGGCGGGCCATCGAGAACGCGGCGCAGACGCCGACGTGCTGGAGCCGGCCCTCGGCGTCGTTGATGCCGAGCAGCAGCGAGCCGACCACCGGGCCGCTCTTGTGCTCGCGGTAGCCGGCCACCACGCAGTCGGCGGTGCGCTCGTGCTTGATCTTGAACATGGTCCGTTCGCCCGGCCGGTACGGCTGGTCCAGCGGCTTGGCCACCACGCCGTCCAGCCCGGCGCCCTCGTACTCGGCGAACCAGGTCTGCGCCACGTCCCGGTCGGTGGAGGCGGGAGCGGTGAACACCGGGTCGCGGGCGGCGCCGAGCGCCGTCTCCAGGGCCGCGCGGCGCACCGACAGCGGCTCGTCCAGCAGCGGGGCGTCACCGAGCGCGAGCAGGTCGAAGGCGATGAAGGAGGCGGGCGTCCGCTCCGCGAGCAGCCGCACCCGGCTGGCCGCCGGGTGGATGCGCTCCAGCAGTTCCTCGAACCGCAGCCGGCCGTCCCGGGCGATCACCACCTCGCCGTCCAGCACGCAGCGCGGCGGCAGCTCCCGCCGCAGCGCGGCGACCAGCTCGGGGAAGTACCTGGTCAGCGGTTTGCCGGTGCGGCTGCCGAGCTCCACCTCGTCGCCGTCGCGGAACACGATCGTCCGGAAGCCGTCCCACTTGGCCTCGTACTGCATCCCCGGCGGGATCTTCGCCACCGACTTGGCGAGCATCGGCGCCACCGGCGGCATCACGGGCAGGTCCATGGCTCCGATCCTCGCGCGCACGGCCGGAAGGCGCGCGACGAAAGGGCACACGACGAAAGGGCGCGCGACGAGAAGGCCCGCAACGAGAAGGCCCGCGACGAAAAGACGCGCGCAGGGCACGGCCCCCTTAGCGTGAGGGGCATGGGCTCAGCCGTGGAACTGGATGTCGCCGGGCGCAGCGTCCGGCTGTCGAACCCGGACAAGGTGTACTACCCCGAGCGCGGCTTCACCAAGCTGGACGTCGCGCAGTACTACCTGGCCGTCGCCGACGGGGTACTGCGCGGACTGCGCGACCGGCCCACCACCCTGCAGCGCTTCCCGGACGGCGTGGACGGCGAGTTCTTCTACCAGAAACGCGCCCCCAAGGGCCTGCCGGACTGGCTGCCCACCGCCCGGATCAACTTCCCCAGCGGCCGCTCCGCCGACGAGATCTGCCCCACCGAGCCGGCCGCCGTGCTGTGGGCCGCCAACCTCGGCTGCCTCACCTTCCACCCCTGGCCGGTCCGCCGCTCCGACACCGAGCACGTCGACGAGCTGCGCATCGACCTCGACCCGCAGCCCGGCACCGACTTCCACGACGCCGTCCGCGCCGCCCACGAACTGCGCGCCCTGCTGGAGGAGTACGGGCTGCGCGGCTGGCCCAAGTCCTCCGGCGGGCGCGGCCTGCACGTGTACGTCCCGCTGGCGCCGGAGTGGACCTTCACCGACGGCCGGCACGCGGTGATCGCCCTCGGCCGGGTGCTGGAGCAGCGCATGCCCGGGCAGGTCACCACCGCCTGGTGGAAGGAGGAGCGCGGCGAGCGGATCTTCGTCGACTACAACCAGATGGCCCGCGACCGCACCATCGCCTCCGCCTACTCCCTGCGCGCCCGCCCGCATGCCACCGCCTCGACCCCGCTGCGCTGGGAGGAGCTCGACGACGCCTCCCCCGAGGACTTCGACCTGCGCACCGTCCCCGCCCGCTTCGCCGAACTCGGCGACCTGAACGCCGAGATGGACGGCCGGGCGTACCGCCTGGACGCCCTGCTGGAGCTGTACGACAAGCAGCTGCGCGACGAGGGCCTCGGCGAGCTCCCGTACCCGCCCGACCACCCCAAGGCGGCCGGCGAGCCGACCAGGGTGCAGCCCAGCCGGGCCCGGAAAGCGTAGGGCGTGTCTTCACACCCCCGTCATGGCCAGCACGAACCAGAGGACGCCGCCCAGCACCACCAGGGTGAACAGCAGGACGCCCCCGACCGCGCCGGAGAGCAGCAGCCCCCGGCCGACCCGCCGCGCGCGCAGGCCGACGCCGGTCAGCAGCACGCCCGCCACCCCCGGTGCCAGGGCCAGCGCCAGCAGCATCACCGTCCGCGCCACCTCGGCGTCCGACACCAGGTGGCACTCGTCGCCCTCGCACACCGCCCAGACGTCCTCGCCGACCGGCGCGCCCGCCCACATCCGGGCGTGCTCGTGCACCGGGCTCCCGCCGTCCGGGCGGAACGCGCCCCGGCAGTCCGAGGGCGGTGGGCCGTCCTCGAACGCCGGGATCAGACACCGCTCCGCCCGGAACGTCCCGGGCACCCCCACCAGGCCCGCCGCCTGCCCGAACTGCCGCACCGGCCCGCCCACCAGCCACCCGGCCAGCCACACCAGCAGCACCCCGGCCGCCACCGGCCCCCACCGCCGCACCGCCACCCCCATCGGCTCACCCCCGCTGGGGTGACGCCACCGACGGCCGGACGGTTGCACGGGCGGCCAGGCGGGCGGCCGCCGCGCGCCCCTCCCGGCAGGTGTCAGCCGACCCGGGCGCCCTCCGGCGCCAGCTCGGCGATGATCCGGACCGCCTCCGCGAGCTGCGCGTCCGTCAGGTCCCCGCGCGCGGTGAGCCGCAGCCGGGACACCCCGTCCGGCACGGACGGCGGGCGGAAGCAGCCGACGGCGAGCCCGGCCCGCCGGCAGTCGGCGGCCCAGGCGACGGCGGCCTCCGCGCCCGGGGCGCGCACCGACACCACGGCCGCGTCCGGCTCGCAGGCCCGGAGCCCGGCGGCGGTCAGCCGGGCCGCGAGGCCGCGGGCCACCTCGCGGGTGCGGTCGGCGCGGTGCGGCTCGGCGCGCAGCAGGCGCAGCGCGGCGAGGGCGGCGGCGACGGCGGCCGGGGCGAGGCCGGTGTCGAAGATGAAGGTGCGGGCGGTCTCGGTGAGGTGGCGGATCACCCGGCGCGGCCCGAGCACGGCGCCGCCCTGCGAACCGAGCGACTTGGAGAGCGTGACGGTGGCGACGGTGTCCGGCTGCCCGGCGAGCCCGGCCGCCGCGAGCGCCCCGGCGCCGCCGGGGCCGAGGACGCCCAGCCCGTGCGCGTCGTCGACCAGCAGCGCTGCGCCGTGCGCCCGGGCGGCGGCGGACAGCCCGGTCAGCGGGGCGGCGTCGCCGTCCACCGAGAACACCGAGTCGCTGACCACCAGCGCCCGCCGCTGGGTCCGGCGCTCCAGCGCCTCCCGGACGGCCTGCGGGTCGCTGTGCGGGGCCCGGTGGACGTCGGCGCGGGCGAGCCGGCAGCCGTCGATCAGCGAGGCGTGGTTGTAGGCGTCCGACACGATCAGCGTGTCCGGGTCGGTGAGCGCGGTCAGCGCGGCCAGGTTGGCGGTGTACCCGGAGGAGAACACCAGCGCCGCCTCGACCCCGCAGAACGCGGCGAGCTCCTCCTCCAGTTCGGTGTGCAGCGCGGTCGTCCCGGTCACCAGCCGCGACCCGGTCGATCCTCCGCCCCAGCGCAGCGCCGCCTCGGCCGCCGCCTGCGTCACCGCCGGGTGCCTGGTCAGCCCCAGGTAGTCGTTCCCGGCCAGGTCGAGCACCGGGTCCTGTGCCGTGCGGCTGCGCAGCCGGCGCGTCAGCCCGGCCTCGGCCCGCAGCTCGGCGGCCTCGTCGAGCCAGTCGAAGACGGCCGCCGGGGCCAGGTCGGTGGTGTGCGTTCCGGACGCGAGCGGTTGGACCATGCCCGGCACTCTGGCACGGCCCCGCCGCCGCGATCAATGTGCGGCCGCGCACAGCTTCGCGGCCGCCGGTGCAGCGATCCGGACAGTCCCGGGGCGGGTGCCGGCGGAGGGCGGGCTTTGCCGGGGGTGGCGGCGAGCAGGCAAGATAGCCGGGTGACCCTCCTTGATCTGATGCCGAAGCCCGCCACGCCCGATGCGCTGTACGAGACCTTCGCCGCGTGGGCGGAGGAGCGCGGGATCACGCTGTACCCGGCGCAGGAGGAGGCGCTGATCGAGCTGGTGTCGGGGAACAACGTCATCCTGGCGACGCCGACCGGGTCGGGCAAGAGCCTGGTGGCGGCCGGGGCGCACTTCGCGGCGCTGGCGGAGGGGAAGCGGACGTTCTACACGGCGCCGATCAAGGCGCTGGTGTCGGAGAAGTTCTTCGACCTGGTCAAGATGTTCGGCACCGAGCAGGTCGGCATGATGACCGGCGACGCGAGCGTGAACCCGACCGCGCCGATCATCTGCTGCACGGCCGAGGTGCTGGCGCAGATCGCGCTGCGCGACGGCCTCCGGGCGGACGTCGGCCAGGTGGTCATGGACGAGTTCCACTTCTACGCGGAGCCGGACCGCGGCTGGGCCTGGCAGATCCCGCTGCTGGAGCTGCCGCAGGCGCAGTTCCTGCTGATGTCGGCGACGCTCGGCGACGTGCGCCGCTTCGAGGAGGACCTGACCCGGCGGACGGGCCGCCCGACGACGGTGGTGCGCAACACGACCCGCCCGGTGCCGCTGTTCTACGAGTACCGCCGCACCACGATGCACGACACCCTGGAGGAGCTGCTGCAGACCGGCCAGGCGCCGGTCTACGTGGTGCACTTCACGCAGAAGGAGGCGGTGGACCGGGCGCAGTCGCTGATGAGCATCAACATGTGCTCGAAGGCGGAGAAGGACGCCATCGCCGACCTGATCGGCGGTTTCCGCTTCACCACCAAGTTCGGCCGCAACCTGTCGCGTTTCGTGCGCCACGGCATCGGCGTGCACCACGCGGGCATGCTGCCGAAGTACCGCCGGCTGGTCGAACGTCTCGCCCAGGCGGGCCTGTTGAAGGTGATCTGCGGGACGGACACGCTCGGTGTCGGCGTCAACGTGCCGATCCGCACGGTGCTGTTCACCGCCCTGTCGAAGTACGACGGGCAGCGGGTGCGGATCCTGCGCGCCCGGGAGTTCCACCAGATCGCCGGGCGCGCGGGCCGGGCCGGGTTCGACACCGTCGGACAGGTGGTGGCGCAGGCGCCCGAGCACGTGATCGAGAACGACAAGGCGATCGCCAAGGCCGGGGACGACCCGAAGAAGAAGCGCAAGGTGGTGCGCAAGAAGGCGCCGGAGGGCTTCGTCGGCTGGACCGAGGAGACCTTCGACAAGCTGATCGGCGCCGACCCGGAGCCGCTGGTCTCCCGGTTCAAGGTGAGCCACGCGATGCTGCTGTCGGTGATCGGCCGCCCCGGCAACGCCTTCGAGGCGATGCGCAAGCTCCTCACCGACAACCACGAGGACCGCGCGGCGCAGCGCCGGCACATCCGCACCGCGATCGCGATCTACCGCTCCCTGCTGCAGGGCGGCGTGGTCGAGCGGCTGCCGGAGCCGGACGCCGAGGGCCGGATCGTGCGCCTGACGCTCGACCTCCAGGAGAACTTCGCGCTCAACCAGCCGCTCTCCACCTTCGCCCTGGCCTCCTTCGAGCTCCTCGACCCGACCTCGCCCTCGTACGCGATGGACGTGATCTCGGTGGTCGAGGCGACCCTCGACGACCCGCGCCAGATCCTCGCCGCGCAGCAGAACAAGGCGCGCGGCGAGGCCATCGGCGAGATGAAGCGCGACGGGATCGAGTACGAGGAGCGGATGGAGCGGCTCCAGGAGATCACCTACCCGAAGCCGCTGGAGGAACTGCTCACCCACGCGTACGAGGTGTACCGCCGGGCGCACCCGTGGATCGGCGACCACGAGCTGCGGCCGAAGTCGGTGGTCCGCGACCTGTACGAGCGGGCGATGACCTTCTCGGACTACGTTGGCTTCTACGAGCTGGCGCGCACCGAGGGCATCGTGCTGCGCTACCTGGCGGGCGCGTTCAAGGCGCTGGAGCAGACCGTCCCCGAGGACGTGAAGACCGACGACCTGAAGGACGTCATCGCCTGGCTCGGCGAACTGGTCCGCCAGGTCGACTCCAGCCTGCTGGACGAGTGGGAGCAGCTGGCCAACCCGTCGGACCCGCAGGCCCCCGAGGTGACGCTGGACGACAAGCCGGCGCCGGTGACGGCGAACGCGCGGGCGTTCCGGGTGCTGGTGCGCAACGAGCTGTTCCGCCGGGTCGAGCTGTGCGCGCTGGAGCACTACGCGGAGCTCGCCGAGCTGGACGGCTCGTACGGTTGGGACGCGGACCGCTGGGCGGACGCCATGGACGGGTACTGGGAGGAGTACGACGACCTCGGCACCGGCCCGAACGCGCGCGGCCCCAAGATGCTGATCATCGAGGAGGAGGACTCCGCCTGGAAGGTCCGGCAGATCTTCGACGACCCGGAGGGCGACCACGACTGGGGCATCAGCGCCGAGGTCGACCTGTACGGCTCGGACGAGGAGGGCCGGGCGGTGCTGCGGGTCACCGCGGTGGACCGGCTGGGCGGCTGACGGGCCGTCAGCCCTCGCTTGCGGAGTCGCGGGGGGGGGGGCGGCGGGGGCGGGGCGCGCGGCGGCGGGCCCGCCCCCCCCCCCCGCCCCCCCCCCCCGCG
>NZ_JBHWIJ010000284.1:0-11138 GCF_042732255.1 Kitasatospora sp. NPDC059803
CCCCCCCCCCCGGGCGCCGCCCCCCGCGCCGGGGCAGATGGGTGGTGGGCCGGGGGCCGGGCGCCCGCGGCGGGTCGCCCGGCGGGCTGCCCGGTGAGCTACTCGGCGGTCTAGTCGGTGGGCTCCAGGCCGGCCCGGATCAGCCCGTAGGTGTAGGCGTCCTCCAACGCCAGCCAGGAGGCGGCCACCACGTTGTCGGCCACCCCGACGGTCGACCAGGTGGACGTGCCGTCGGTGGACTCGATCAGCACCCGGGTCTTGGAGCCGGTGCCGTGCTGGCCCTCCAGGATGCGGACCTTGTAGTCCACCAGCTCGAACCGGGCCAGCGGCGGGTAGATCCCCTCCAGCGCGGTGCGCAGCGCCTGGTCCAGCGCGTTCACCGGGCCGTTGCCCTCGCCGGTGGCGATCCGGCGCTCCCCCTTCGCCCACAGCTTCACCGTCGCCTCGTTGCCGGTGAACCCGTTCGGGCCCTGCTCGCTGATGGTCCGCCAGGACTCCAGGGTGTAGAAGCGCTCCCGGCCGCCGCGCACCTCGTCGCGCAGCAGCAGCTCGAAGGAGGCGTCGGCGGACTCGTAGGTGTAGCCGAGGTTCTCCTGCTCCTTCACCTTGGCCACCACCCGGCCGGCCAGGTCCCGGTCGCTGGACAGGTCGTAGCCGAGCTCCTTGCCCTTGAGCTCGACCGAGGCGCGGCCCGCCATGTCGGAGACCAGCATCCGCATGGTGTTGCCGACCCGCTCCGGGTCGATGTGCTGGTACAGGTCAGGGTCGACCTTGATCGCGGAGGCGTGCAGGCCCGCCTTGTGCGCGAAGGCCGAGTAGCCGACGTACGGCTGGTGGGTGGAGGGGGTCAGGTTGACCACCTCGGCGATCGCGTGCGACAGCCTGGTCATCTCGGCGAGCCGCCCCTCGGGGAGCACCCGCCGGTCGTACTTGATCTCCAGCGCGCCGACCACCGGGAACAGGTTGGCGTTGCCGACCCGCTCGCCGTAGCCGTTGGCGGTGCACTGGACGTGGGTGGCGCCGGCGTCCACCGCGGCCAGCGTGTTGGCCACCGCGCAGCCGGTGTCGTCCTGGGCGTGGATGCCCAGCCGGGCACCGGTGACGGCGAGGACGTCGGCGACGGTCTCCCGCACGCCGGCCGGCAGCATCCCGCCGTTGGTGTCGCACAGCACCACCACGTCCGCGCCCGCCTGGTGCGCGGTGCGGACCACGGCCAGCGCGTACTCGCGGTTCGCCCGGTAGCCGTCGAAGAAGTGCTCGCAGTCGATGAACACCCGCCGACCCTGCGCGCGCAGGAACTCGACGCTGTCCCGGACCATCTCCAGGTTCTCGTCGAGGGTGGTGCGCAGCGCCAGCTCCACGTGCCGGTCGTGCGCCTTGGCGACGAGGGTGACGACCGGGGCGCCCGAGGCGACCAGCGCGGCCAGCTGCGGGTCCTCCGCGGCCTTGCCGCCGGCCCGGCGGGTGGCGCCGAAGGCGACCAGCCGGGCGTGCCGGAGGTCCAGTTCGGCGGCGGCCCGGGCGAAGAACTCGGTGTCGCGCGGGTTGGCCCCCGGCCAGCCGCCCTCGATGAAGCCCACCCCGAACTCGTCCAGGTACCGCGCGATGGCCAGCTTGTCCGCCACCGTCAGGTTGATGCCCTCCCGCTGCGCACCGTCGCGCAGGGTGGTGTCGAACACGTGGAAACTGTCGTCGGTACGGCTGACCTCGGTCATGACCCCTGGTTCTCCGTTCGGGGAGGTTCGTACTGCTCTGCCGGATTGCGAGTCCCGGCTCCACTGTCCAGCATCCCGCGCGCGGCTCCGGTGTCCCCGAGCCCCTTGTGGGGGCTCTCGGCCGGTCCGGAGGCTGTGTTCATCGGGGCGGTGCCCGAAAAACGAAAAAACCCCTCGCGGGTGCGAGAGGTCTGCGCGCGGGTCTGGACGCTGGTGGTCGCTCCGCATCGGGTCCTGCGGGAGCGGTCACTGCGGACCGGCGCGCCTGCTGCTAATCATCAGCGACAGCGAGGACACGCTCGCAGTCTGGCACACGTCCCGGCATCCGGCCCGCCCGTCTCGCGATGCGGAACAGGGCAGGCCGGAGCGGGTGCCGCCTCAGACGATCTTGTGCAGCCAGCCGTGGGTGTCGGGGGTCTGGCCGCCCTGGATGGCCAGCAGGGCCCGGCGCAGCTCCATGGTGGTCGGGCCGGGCTCGCCGGCGCCGACCGTCCAGTCGGCGGCGGCCGACTTGACCGAGCCGACCGGGGTGATGACCGCGGCGGTGCCGCAGGCGAACACCTCGGTGAGGGTGCCGTCCGCGTTGGCCTGCTGCCACTCGTCGGTGGAGATCTTCCGCTCCTCGACGGCGTAGCCGAGGTCGGCGGCGAGCTGGAGCAGCGAGTCGCGGGTGATGCCGGGCAGCAGGGCGCCGGACAGCTCGGGGGTGACGATCTTCGCGTCCTTGCCCTCGCCGAAGACGAAGTACAGGTTCATGCCGCCCATCTCCTCGATCCACCGGTGCTCGGCGGCGTCGAGCCAGACGACCTGGTCGCAGCCCTTCTCGGCGGCCTGGGCCTGGGCGATCAGCGAAGCGGCGTAGTTGCCGGCGCACTTGGCGGCGCCGGTGCCGCCGGGAGCGGCCCGGACGTACTCCTTGGACAGCCACACCGAGACCGGCTTGACGCCGCCCGGGAAGTAGGCGCCGGCCGGCGAGGCGATGATCATGAACAGGTAGGAGTTGGCCGGGCGGACACCCAGACCGACCTCGGTGGCGAACATGAACGGACGCAGGTACAGGCTCTGCTCGGGCTCGTTCGGCACCCACCCCTGGTCCTGCTGGACCAGCAGCTCGACGGCCTCGACGAAGGTCTCCACCGGCAGCTCCGGCATCGCCAGCCGGCGGGCCGAGGCCTGGAAGCGGGCCGCGTTGGCCTCCGGACGGAAGGTCGCGATGGATCCGTCGGCCTGGCGGTAGGCCTTGAGGCCCTCGAAGATCGACTGGCCGTAGTGCAGGGTCATGTTCGCCGGGTCGACCTCCAGCGGCGCGTACGGCGCCAGCTGCGCGTCGTGCCAGCCCACGCCCTCGGTCCAACGGATGGTGACCATGTGGTCGGTGAAGACCCGGCCGAAGCCGGGGTTGATCAGCCGGGCCTCGCGCTCCGCGGTGGGCAGCGGGTGGGCGGAAGGCTTGAGGTCGAACGTGATGGGCGCCTGGGTGGGCGTGCTCATGGCTGTTTCCTTCACCGTGGGGTAGGTCCGGGCCGCCACCGCCGGGTGCCCGCCGCGGCCAACCAGCACCGGAACGAACGCACAACGGCACGACCCACTGTCGATACTCGCATCCAGAGGGCCGTGCCGAACAGCTGCCCGCTCCTTGGGGAGCTGCAAGCTGCGGTTATGTGGTGCGGCCCGCCGGGCCGCGACCGTTGTCGGCCCCGGCCCGTGGGCCGGAGTCCGTCAAGCGGATCCGGCCCGTCAGCCGGCTACTCGGGTGACCAGCGCGTCGCCGACCGCGGAGGTGCTGCGGGTGCCGGTGCGCTCGGCCAGGTCCGCCGCGACGGCGGCCTCCACCCGGGCGGCCTCGGCGGCGAAGCCCAGGTGCTCCAGCAGCATGGCGACCGACAGCACGGTGGCCGTCGGGTCGGCCTTGCCCTGGCCCGCGATGTCCGGCGCCGAACCGTGCACCGGCTCGAACATCGACGGGAACTCGCCGCCCGGGTTGATGTTGCCGCTCGCGGCCAGGCCGATCCCGCCGGTGACGGCGGCGGCCAGGTCGGTCAGGATGTCGCCGAACAGGTTGTCGGTGACGATGACGTCGAAGCGCTCCGGCTGGGTGACGAAGAAGATCGTCGCCGCGTCGACGTGCAGGTAGTCGGTGGTGACCTCCGGGAACTCCCGGCCGACCTCCGCGAAGATCCGCGACCACAGGTGCCCGGCGTGCACCAGCACGTTGTTCTTGTGCACCAGCGTCAGCTTCTTGCGCGGACGCGCCTGGGCCCGGCGGTAGGCGTCGCGCACCACGCGCTCGATGCCGAACGCGGTGTTCAGGCTGACCTCGGTGGCCACCTCCTGCGGCGTCCCGGTGCGCAGCGAGCCGCCGTTGCCGACGTACGGGCCCTCGGTGCCCTCGCGGACCACCACGAAGTCGATGGTCGGCTCACCGGCCAGCGGGGACTTCACCCCGGGGAACAGGCGGCCCGGACGCAGGTTGATGTGGTGGTCGAAGGCGAACCGCAGCTTCAGCAGCAGCCCCCGCTCCAGCACGCCCGACGGCACGCTCGGGTCGCCGATGGCGCCCAGCAGGATCGCGTCGTGCGACTTCAGCTCGGCCAGCACGCTGTCCGGCAGGGTCTCCCCGGTCCGGTGGTAGCGCCGGGCGCCGAGGTCGTACTCGGTGGTCTCCAGCTTCACCTCGGCGGGAAGCACGGCACCCAGGACCTTGAGACCTTCGGCCACCACTTCCTGGCCGATGCCGTCACCCGGGACAACTGCGAGACGAATCGTGCGAGACATGCTCGGACCCTACTCCGGCGTCCCAGGGGCTGACACCCGGCGTCCACCATCCGGACGGGTCAGGTCAGGTCGATCTCGACGGGGAACGGCCGATCGACCTTCAACTGCTTGTGGTGGATCCCGGCCAGTCCGTAGGACCTGGTCGCCGGGTCCAGCTCGTAGACGTGCACCACCGGACGACCCTCGTCGCACTCGACGCGCCAGAAGTGACGGATACCGGCGGCCGCGTACTTTCGCGGCTTGACCTCGCGGTCACGCTCGCGGGATTCCTCCGAGACGACCTCGATCGCGAGCAACACGTGCTCGGCGGAGAACCCCGTCTGGAGGTAGCCCGTGTCCGACTCCTCATCCACCACGAGCAGGTCGGGCTCCGGGCGGTTTCGCCGGTCCAACGTGACCGTCATCTCCGGCCACACCTCCCAGCCCTCAGGAACCGCGCTCTCCAGCCCTCGTTCCAGCAGGCGCTTCGCCCGCACGTGGAACTTCGTCTGCGGACTCACGAAGATCAGGCTCCCGTCGATCAGCTCTGTGTGCGGCGGGAGATCAGGCAGCCGGTCGAGGTCCTCTGCGGTGTAGCCACCAGCAGGGGGCCGAATCCAGTCGGGGTACGGCGCGATGCTCATGGTTCCTCCCATACGGGCATCCTGGCGGCTCTCTCAGGCTACTCGGCAAAGCCTCCTCGGACGCCACCCCTTCGAGGGAGCGCGGGGGGCCTGATCCGCGCGGGGGGCGCGCTTAGGGTGGCGGGGTCCGGCAATCCCTCGCGGAAACGGGGTCGAGCAGCAGATGGGCGTGCGGCGGCGGGAGGTGCTGGTCTGCGGGAGTGCGGCCGGGCTGGCGGCGGGCGGGTACGCGCTCGCGGTGGGGCTGCGCGGGGTGTGGCCGACGGGGGCGGGCGAGGCCGCCCTGCCGTACCACGCCCACCTGTGGGACCTGCTGCACGGGCGGGCCGCCGGAGACCTCCTGTTCAACTGGAACAGCGGCTACGGCGTCCCGTTCCTCGCCGACTTCTTCGCCTACCTGATGAACCCGTTCTCCTGGCCGACCGCCCTCCTCCCCCGCGACCAGGGCCGGCTCGCGCTGCTCCTGGTCACCCTCGCCACCATCGGCCTCGGCACCGCCCTGATGGCCCACCTGCTCGGCCGGCTGCACGCCGGCCCGCACTGGCTGCGGGCGCTCGCCGCCGTCGGGTACGGGCTCTGCGCCTGGGTGCTCGACGTCGGCGGGGCGGCGCCGATGTGGCTCTGGGGCCTGGTCTCGCTGCCGTTGCTCGGCCTGGCCGCCGACTGGTGCCTGCGCGAGCGGCGCTGGGTGGCCGGCTCGCTGTGCGTCACCCTCGCCTGGGCCGGCAACCTGTACACCGCCGCGCTGGCCACCCTGATGGCCGGGCTGCTGCTGGCCGTCCGCCTGTTCGCCACCCCGCGGCCGTTGCGCCACCGGGTCCGGGTCACCGGGCGGGCCTTCACCATGGCCACCACCGGCGTCCTGCTCGCCTCGCCCGTGCTGTTCGTCGCCGTCCGGGCCGCGCACGGCGCCCAGCCGGAGTCCCCGGTGCAGCCGCTCGGCCCGTCCGGGCTCGGCGGGCACCTCTCGCAGTTGCTGCCCGCCACCCACGGCGGGCGGCCGCTGCCGGACGTCGCGATCGGCCTGCTGGGGCTGCTGCTGGTGTGCGGGTTGCCGTTCAACCGGCGGGTGCGGGTACGGGAGCGGGCGGTCTGGTGCGGGGCGCTGGTGCTGGTGGTGCTCAGCTTCGTCTGGACCCCGACCGTGCTGGTCTGGCACGGTCTGGCGATCCCGGCCGGTGGGCCGTACCGGGTCGCGTTCGTGCTCAGCGGCCTGCTGGTGCTGGCCGGCTGGGTGTCGCTGGCGCACCGGCCGGACCGGCTCACCCTGCTGGGCGGCGCCGCCGTGGTCGCGGTGATCGCCGCGCTGGCGGCGGGCCGGCACTCGGTCCGCGCCTCCACCTGGACGCTGCTGGCCGTCGGCGGGGTCGTCCTGCTCGCCGCGCTCTGGACCCTCGACCGTCGGCACACCGACCGCCGGGCCACCGCCCTGGCGACCTGGGTGCTGGCCGGCGCGGTACTCGGAAACGCCGTCTGGTCCGGGTACGCGGCGCTCGCCGCCGCCCCGGCCGACCCCGCCTCCCCCGCCGCCGTCCGGGCCGGGTACGCGGCGGTGCGCGACGGCGCCGACTGGCCCCGGGGCCGCAGCGACCCCGGCCCGCACGCCTTCACCACCAACGATCCGCTGCTGCTCGACGGCCAGGGCGGCGGCTACTTCAGCGGCTACCTGCCGACCGTCGCCGCCCTGCTGCTGCACGACCTCGGCGCGGGCTGGACGGCGGGCGGGCGGCAGACCGCCAGCGTCACCGACCCGGTCGGGCAGGCCCTGTTCGCCGTCCGGGCCCACCTCGACGACGGGCCGCCCCCGGCCGGCTTCACCCCCGGACGGGCCGCCGCACCGCCGCTGGTCACCGTGCTGCCGCCCGGCGCCCGGCCGGACACCTCCTCGGTCTGGTCCCGGCAGGAGTCACTGCTCGGCAGCCGGGTGTACGAGGCCCCGCTGCCCGTCCCGGCCGGCGGCCCGGCGCCCACCCTGCACGGCACCAGCGGCTGGTCGCTGCCCGGCGGCGCCGAGGGCACCGTCCTCACCGCGGCCTGCACCCCCGGCGGCACGGCCTACTTCCACGGCGTCTGGTACCGGGGCACGGTCAGCGGCCTCGGCACCACCTACCGCAGCGACGGCGAACAGCCCACCACGGCCGTCGCGATCCACCGGCTGGGGCCGGTCCCCGCCGACGGGACGGTCCGGGTGACCCTGCGCTCCGACACGGTCGGCCAGGTCCCGGCCCGTCCGATCGGCTGCCTGCGGCCCGGCGCCCTGGACGCCGCCGTCGCCCGTCTCACCGCCACCGGCGCGACCGGCGTGGCGGCCGGCGGGCACACCCTCGCCGCGACCCTCCCGGCCGGCTCCACCGGCACCGCGCTGCTGTCCGTCCCGGCCGCCGAGGGCTGGACCTGCGCGGCGGGCGGCGGCCGGTACGTCCCGCCGACGCCCGTCCTGGGCATGATCGGCGTACCGCTCGGTGCCGGCGCCGACCGCATCGCCTGTTCCTTCCGCCCGCCCGGTCTCACCGAGGGCCTCACCGTCTGCTCCGCCACCGCCGCCGCCCTCGCCCTGGTCGCCGTCTTCACCCGCTTCTCCCGCCGCCCGACCCGCGCCCCCCGCCGCACCCGCCGGCTCGCCGCCCAGGCCGCCGACCGAGGCTGAGGCGGCCGGGCCTGAGGCGGCCGGGCCGGGCACTGCCGACCGCCGGTGGCACCGCAAGTGGGCCCGCGCCACCGAGGCGCGGCACAACGCGCGAGGGGCGGCCCGCCAGGTCGGCGGGCCGCCCCTCGGACGGGTGCGGTCAGGGGAGGCTGATCACCTGGCTCCGGTGGGCGGCGGGGTTGAGGTGGTGGAGCAGGAGCAGGCGGGAGGTGTCGCCGGGGGTGCGGCGGATGTCGAGGACGGTGCCGGGCCGGACCGGGGTGGCGAGGGCCGCGGGGCCGCCGAGGCCGGCGCGGATGTCGACGGCGGGGTGCAGGACGTCGAGGGCCAGGACGGGGCGGGTGCCGCGCAGGCCGATGGCGGAGTAGGACTCGGCCGGGTCGGGTGTGCCGGGGGCGACGGTGCTGGTCCAGACGCCGTAGTGGATGGTGCTGTGGCCTTCCCGGACGCCCGGGAGGGCGCTCAGCCGGACGGGGAGGACGACGGCGTCGCCGTCCAGCAGGGCGGTGTCGGTGTCGCCCCAGTGGCCGTTGAGCGGCTGGACGTCGAGTTCGGCGCCGGTTCGGGCGTCCAGGGCGCGGGAGACGAGGACGTCGCTGTTGCGCAGCCGGTCTGCTTCGAGGATGACGTCGGTGGTGCCGTCGCCGTCGGTGTCCAGGGAGACCCGGACGCCGTAGAGCCCGACCGGGGTGGCGGCCGGGGCCCAGAGCTGGGCGCCCACGTAGAGCAGGTCGGAGCCGGTGGCGGCACCGACGACCCGCAGGTTGGCGGCCCGGTCGCCGGGGTGCTGGACGCAGACGTCCTGCGGGGGGTCGGCCGGCTCGGCGTCGTCGTCGGGCCGGATGCCGGCCCCGGGCCCGACGGCGGCTTCGCTGTCGGGCGGGCAGTCGGCCCAGCGGGTGCCTTCGCCGCCGAGGGTGAGGGCGGTGACGAGTCCGGGCCGGTTGCCGGGGGCGGCGCTGCCGCCGAGCATCAGGACGGTGCCGTCCCGGGTGGTGCGGGCGGCGGCGGTGGCGGTGAGGTCGGTGGCCGGGCGCGGGGCGGCGAGGACGGGGACGCGCAGTTGGGGCAGGGCCGGGTCGGTGACGGGGGTGAGCAGGACGCGGCCGGAGAGTTCGGCGCGGTAGCTGCGGGCCTTGCCGTTCTGCAGGGTGTCGATGGTGGGGTCGGGGGCGCGGCCCAGTTCCCCGGGGACGGCGAGGGTGACGTGCACCCGCGCGGTGCCGCCGGCCGGGACGTCGACCTGGTCCGGCGTCACCTCGAAGGTGGCGCCGGGCAGTTCGGTGGCGGCCGCGTAGCCGGTGCGGTAGCTCAGCGGCCGGTCCGCGTGGTTGCGCACCTCGATGTCGCGGCCGAGGGCGGTCGGCCCGGCGATCTCGACCGGCCCGTAGGAGACGCCGACGCTGCCTTCGGCCGCTCCGTCGCCGGCCGCGTAGGCGACGACGGGGGTGTGGACGGCCCGGTCGACCTGGGCGCGGCCGGCGCCGGTGCGCTCGGGGCCGTAGACCGGTCCGCCGTGGTCGTCGCCGAGCCAGGTGTCGACGGCGGTGTTCATGAGCGCGGCCTTGAGCTGTTCGACCGGCCAGTCGGGGTGGGCGGCGCGGACGAGGGCGGCGAGGCCGGTGATGTGCGGGGTGGCCATCGAGGTGCCGTCCTCGCGCTGGCCGCCGCTGCCGCTGCCGACGAGGGCGGACCAGATGGTCTCGCCGGGGGCGGCGAGGTCGGGTTTGACGATGCCGGGGACGCCGATGCCGCGGGAGGAGAAGTCGGTGAGGGTGTCGGTGCGGGCGGGCTGGTCCTGGGAGACGGAGCCGTGCAGCGGGTTGCCGGGGGCGGCGAGGCGGATCTCGACCGGCCCGGCCGCGGCGGCCTGCCGGAGCCGTTCGCCGTCGGCGTGGGCGAGCAGGGCGGCCGGGATTCGGTCGTTGCCGGAGATCTCGGCGAGGTGGTCGGTGTCGGCGGCGTAGAGGGCGCCGATCGCACCGGCGTCGGCGGCGTGGTCGGCGCGGGGGCCGGAGTTGCAGGCCCGTTCGGTGTCGCGGGTGCGCCAGGTGAGGACGGCGATCTTTCCGGCGAGCCGCTGCCGGTCGGCTTCGCTGTAGGCGGCGCAGCCGTCGGACTGGTCGGCGGGCAGGGCGAGTTGGCCGCTGACGTCGGCGCTGGACCAGCCCTGGTAGCGCTCGCTCCAGTGGGCCGGGACGACGCCGGCCAGGCTGGCGGGGGCGAGCACGGTGAGGCCGTCGGTGTCGCTGTGCGAGTCGACGGAGGCGGCGACGGCGATGGCCCGGGCGGCGGTGCCGGGGCTGCCGCCGATGCCGTAGACGTCGCCGTCGTTGCCGGCGGCGGCGACCACGACGGTGCCGAGGGCGGCGAGCCGGTCGACGGCGAGGGCGTCGGTGTCGTCGGGGTTGCCGAAGCGGCTGCCGAGGGAGAGGTTGACGACGTCGAGGCGGTCGCCGAGGTCACCGTCGCCGTTGGGGTCGGCGGCGAGGTCGAGGGCCTGGGCGAGCCGGTCGGTGGAGCCGTCGCAGCCGAAGACCCGGATCGCGTACAGCTGGGCGCCGGGGGCGGCGCCGGGGCCGACCTTGAACCCGGCGGGGTCGAGTCCGGGCCGGTAGGGGCCGGTGTACGGGTGGCCGTCGGCGGTGACGCCGTAGCCGGCGGCGGTGCCGGCGACGTGGGTGCCGTGCCCGTTGCGGTCGCAGTCGATCGGGTTGTCGCTGGGGTGCGGGACGGGCTGGTGGTGGGGGGAGGACGGGTCGGGGTTGTAGTCGTCGCCGACCAGGTCCTTGCCGCCGATCACCTTGGCGTTGGGGAACAGCTCGGGCGGGGCCGGCTTGCCGCGTTCGACGGAGCGGAAGGCGGCCTCGGTGCCGGGGCCGCCGAAGTCGGCGTGGGTGTAGTCGATACCGCTGTCGATGATGCCGATCCGCACCCCCTGGCCGGTGTTGCCGTCGCCGGTCGCGCCGGCCCAGACCTGCGGGGCGCCGATCAGCGGGACGGAGTAGGCGTTGTCCCGCTGTTTGCGGACGATCGGGTGGACGGCCCGGACGCCGGGCAGCGCGCGCAGGGCGGGCAGCCGGTCGGCGGGCGCGTTGACGGCGAGGCCGGTGAGCAGGGTGCGGGTGCGGTAGAGCTCGCCGGCGGTGGGCGCCGCCCGGTGGACGGCCGCGGCGAGCCGGTCGAGGGCTTCGCCGGCCTTGGCGCGCTGGGCGGCGCCGGCGTCGGCGGCCTCCCGGCGGGCG
The DNA here is from genome assembly GCF_042732255.1 of Kitasatospora sp. NPDC059803. Classification (NCBI taxonomy): domain Bacteria; kingdom Bacillati; phylum Actinomycetota; class Actinomycetes; order Kitasatosporales; family Streptomycetaceae; genus Kitasatospora; species Kitasatospora sp. NPDC059803. The sequence continues at coordinate 11,006 of NZ_JBHWIJ010000284.1, forward strand.
GCCTCCGGGGAGCGCTGGGCCCGCCGGGCCCCGTCGGCGGCGCGCCGCCAGGCGGGGGCGGCCGGCGCGGGGCCGGGGGGGGGGGGGGCGCGGGGGGGGGGGGGGGGGCGCGCGCGGGGGGGGGGGGGGGCGC